>NZ_JAPWAR010000014.1:0-70199 GCF_041433025.1 Prevotella sp. 20925_1_30
CTTGTGTCATTTTGTCTAAAAAACTATGTTCCTCGGTCTTTCCAACACGTTAATAATCATTAAAGATACCATCACAAAGGCAATAATCCAAGCCAATGTAAGCTGAAAATTACTATCTTTGTAGCTAATAACAAAAGCAATCGTCTATGGTAAAAAAGATATTTACTCCTTTTATTCTCACCTTAATACTCCTCATGGGTGCTGTTACTTCGGCACGTGCCGAGGCTCCAGTGGAGTTAATCGAACAGGAACTTCCATCCATTACCATCACCGTTACAAATAATGTCTTACGTGTTGTTGGTGCCGAAGATGAGGTACTCTCGATTTATAACGTTACAGGGGTAAAGGTGATGAATGTGCGTGTTGACGGTAGTGACAAGCACTATACTTTGAGCTTCCCAAGGGGTTGTTACATTGTGAAAGTGGGTAAAGTTGTCCGGAAAATATCTATCCGTTAAGGGCTAGACATCCCCCAATTCTGGTACAGCAACAGCTTTTTGAGTAACGTGTCTCCCCTTGATAATTCGGAAGAAGTTCGCCAGTTAGCGAGCTCGGAAGAGCAACAGAAAGCATTCCTAGATATTGTAAACCGATATAGTGAACCGCTATATTGGAAAATTCGAAGTATTGTTATCACGCATGATGATGCCGATGACGTGCTACAAAACACGTTTCTAAAGGCATGGAAAGGACTTGACAATTTTCAAGGCAAGTCCCAGTTGTCTACATGGCTATATCGTATTGCCATCAATGAAGCTCTTGAGTGCCTACGTCGGAAACGCTCGACAGTTGTCACGGGAGGCGAAGACACCCTAAACCTAGCCGACAGCTTGCAGGCAGATGAGTATTTCGATGGTGACAGAGGGCAAGCCCTTTTGCAAGAAGCCATTGCCACCTTGCCCGATGTACAGCGCTTGGTGTTCACCTTACGCTACTTTGATGAGATGAAATATAGCGATATGAGCGAACTACTTGGTACGAGTGTCGGAGCATTGAAAGCCTCTTATCACATTGCAGTAGAGAAGGTTACGACCTATATGAAGCAACACGAATAATGTTGCAAAGTCTTCTGAACAAAAAAGGAGAGCCTTATGTTTAAACCAATCTACCTATTTGAAGTCTAAGAGAGTAGTAACAATAACTCTCTATGGAACAAGAAATTCATATCAATTCAAGCAATGGAAAGGCACGTCCCTTCCGTGTTCCCAACAATTATTTCTCCTCTTTTCCACATCGACTAGTGGATAGGCTGTTAGCGGAGGAGGCTGTAGTTAGCTGGGACGAGTATTACAGAACGACGGTAGAAAAGGCTCAGCTGTGATACGCATGATAGATTCATTATAAAAGAAAAGACCAATCAAAACAAATAAAAAAGCATAACAAAGAGAAAGATAAACACATGAGACAAATTCGTGAAGGCATGAAGATTCTGTCATTGATAGTGCTATTCTTGACCATTACTATAACCAGTTTTGCTAAGAGTCAACCAGCAAAGCGCGAGTTTCGTGGGGCTTGGATCCAGTGTGTCAATGGGCAGTTTCAGGGTATCGGAACGCAACAGATGCAGCAAACCCTGCGCTATCAGTTGGACGAACTACAAAAGGATGGGGTCAACGCCATCATCTTTCAGGTGCGAGCAGAGTGTGACGCCCTCTATCCAAGTAAGTTAGAACCATGGAGCAAGTTCCTCTCTGGGCGGCAAGGACAGGCTCCTTCGCCTTATTGGGATCCCTTGCAATGGATGATAGATGAGTGCCATAAGCGAGGAATGGAGCTGCACGCATGGATCAATCCCTATCGTGCTAAGACAAAGAACACCAACCAGTTGGCTAATAGTCATATCGCTGTGCAACATCCCGAACGTGTTTTTTCATACGATGGGTTGTACATCTTGAACCCAGCCTTGCGTGAGAACCGTGAGTATATATGCCAGGTTGTCGACGACATCGTGTCTCGTTACGATGTAGACGGGCTACATATCGATGATTACTTCTATCCTTATCCTGTTGCAGGACAGCCTATTCCTGACCAAAGAAACTTCCAACAGGATTCGAGAGGATTCTCAAATATCAACGACTGGAGGCGTGATAATGTTGATGTCTTCATCAAGGAACTAGGCGAAAGGATACATGCTGTTAAGCCATGGGTGAAGTTTGGCGTGTCACCCTTTGGTATTTACCGCAATCAAAAGGCTGACCCTCGTAACGGAAGTAGGACAAATGGACTTCAAAACTACGATGATCTCTATGCCGATGTACTAAAGTGGGTGAACAACGGATGGGTTGATTATTGTGTACCACAGCTCTATTGGGAGATTGGCAATCGTGCTGCTGACTACAAGGAATTGATTGGTTGGTGGAATCGCAACGCTGGGAAACGCCCATTATACATAGGTGAAGATGTGCTGCGAACCGTCAAATTCGCAGATCCACAGAACCCTTCTATCCATCAGTTAGCAGCTAAACGTCGCTTACATCAGCAGTCGACAAATGTCAACGGAACAGTGCTCTGGTATGCAAAGGCAGCTGTTGACAACCCTGGGAACTATGGAACTCTCTTGCGAACAGACTACTGGCGCTATCCAGCCTTGCAACCCTTAATGCCTTTCATAGACTCTGATGCACCGAAACATCCCAAGCGGTTGAAGGCACAATGGGAACGCGATGGCTATTATCTCACGTGGAAAGCACCGAAGGGAAAGGGCTGGAAGGATGAAGCACATCAATATGTTGTTTACCAGTTCACGCCTGATGAGCCTATAAACACCAATGACCCATCGAAGATTATAGCCATGCCTTATGAGAACAAGGTGCGTTTGAATTATAAAGATGGCAATCAGAAATATGTCTATGTGGTCACTGCTCTAGACAGAATGAGCAATGAGAGCACTGGAAAAAAGAAGAAGGTGAAGTTGTAAGAACTTCACCTTCTTTATTATATCATCGTCAGTTCTGACAAAGGAACAGGTTTTAAAAGACGGAGTAAGATAGGAATAGCATGTATCGTAATAGTTATTTAGCCAAAACAATGCCATGCTCTCTTGCCTTTATGACCTATTCGCTCCTTCTTTATTCAGTATTCCCTGCAACAGAAACGTTGCGTTCTGATTGCGTGCCACACCCTTACTTATCTTATAAGAATAGGTGATTTGCTCCCCTAACTCAATCTCGAAGCAATAGTTATGGAAGCGTTTTGGCTCCTCATCTTCCATCTTTGACAACTCTAAGTCATGTGTGGCAATCACGCCCGTGACGTTTCGTGAGGCGATGTGTTGTAGGAATAGACGTGAACCATTTAGCTTATCCAAGGAGTTAGTGCCCTTTAGTATCTCGTCAAGTATGATGAGGTTCGGTGTAGACTCACGTAGAGAGCCTAACAGCTGATCGAGTCGTAAGAGCTCAGCATTGAAGTAGGAAATACCATGAGTGAGGTCATCTGTGGTGCGCATACTCGTGAATAAGTGGAAGACGGAGACCTTTAGTTGCTTGGCAAACACGGGTAATCCGTTCATTGCCAACAGATAATTCACACCCAACGAACGCAGGAACGTACTCTTACCTGCCATGTTTGCACCTGTTACTATATAATATTCACGATCCTGAATGTCGAAGTCGTTTGCCACAGCATGCTCTCCTAAGAAAGGATGATAGAGTGCTTTTGCATTAAAGACAACCTGATTCTCTGCCACAACCTCAGCCTGCACCGCCTTGTTCTCATTGAGTTTGTAATTGCCCATAGATACCAGTGTGTCAAAGAGATTCAGCGTTTCTATCCATTCACTTGTGCGCTCTTCATACGCTCGTTGCCACTGCTGAAAGAGTCGAACAATGGTTATATCAATCAAAGCAAAGCAATTAAAGATGAATATACCAATCTCATTACTGCGGTTATCTATCTTCTGTAAGATGAGTGCTAACCGCTCTAATGACTCTTCCGCACCTGCTAATCGCCCTTTCAATGCCTGCAATTCTGATGCTTGAAAGTCGGTCTGATTGATGAGCCTCAGCACTTGTAAATAGCCGTCAACCGCTGTTTGCACCTTTGCTATCAGTTCGGATATAACACGGATGTGCTTATGCGAACACAAGAAAGCTAACAGGAAGTTGAAGATTCCCCACCATATTGGCAACAAGGAGGGCACGACGTCCATGAATGATAGTACGATACTGGCATAGAAACCCAGCAAGTTTGCAGAACAGAAAAGGCGGAAAAGAGGATGAGAGAAGTATTTGGGTAGCTGCTTCTGATGCACATCTGTCAGTGCAATCAGCACATCCTTCGTTTGAATCTGCCCTTTTACACCAAACGACTTGAACCGAGTTAGAAACGACTCTGCCTGTCCTAACTCTTGAATAGATGCCATTCTCTGATGGATTTGACCCACTTGTTCTCTCTGGTCTATACCTCCCCACTCCTTTGAAAGGCATTCTGCCAACTGGTCACTGCCCCCTGTTGAGATGGTGCGGTTGATACGTTGGAACAGAGAACCAGCTCCGAACACATCTAAATCGTATGTGTATGGATGCTGCGGATTGACATATTGCGTGCCAGCATTGAGCTTACTGAAGTCGCCATGATGGTAGTTTATCTCATTCTCATAGGTCATCACCATTGCTTCTCCCACCTTTATACGGCGGTCATTACGCACATCTAGCTTGCGAATGTATACATATAAGAAGAGAGCTAACAGCCCACAAGCTAGTGTCCAGGCTGCATTAGCAAGCAAAGTATAGACTACTACGAAGCCAATAGCAAGTAAGAAAGAGCTTACTTCAGCCAGTATGAAGGCTCGACTACGGTTGCGAAGCCTTGAGAGAAGGCTATTCTCTTCTTCAACTTTCCGTTGATAATGAGCTGTTAGATCCTTATTCATGTTGAGAAATATACTATATTGAAAGCGTTTATTGCGTTATAACCTCTTTACGAACACGTCCATCGCTGTACTTCACGATGTTGATTCCCTTCTGTGGAGCCGTAATTTGCCGACCATCCAATGTATAACGTGCGGTCTCAACAGCGGTTTCCTTTCTATCAGAAACAGATGAGATAGAAGTTGTTTGAGCGTCAGCAATACTGCATTTAGCCGCATTTTCTATTTTTTTTGTTTGAGTGTTTATCAGCAAGACACATACCTTCAACCTTGCTTTATCTTGTAGAGCTTTTATCTTCGAGACATCCTTGAAGATGTAAGAATGACTCTGCGTTTGGTCGGCTTTGATAGGAGCTTTGATGAGATTAGCCACTGGCTCTTTCACACCAGCAGCCGCAATGGCAACAAAGTTGTTCTTTAGATTACGGATTTCACTTGGTGAATCGATGAACACATCGAACTCTTTTGTAACTCCACGGTCGCTCTCGCTACCCGCATAAGCATTGTTTTGAACCCATTGGGGACGTGACATTCCATCCTCTGTCAGCACATAGGCAAAGCCATAAGGGGCTTTTTCACGATTCAAACGGAACGTTACTGCAGGCGTAACAGTGATGTTGTTCTTCTCTTTATCCCATTCGGCAGATACTTCAATATCCATATCTGCACCTGCATCTTGCTCTGCTTTGAACTCATCAACAGCCTTGACAAACCCTAACTTACGGCTTCTATTCATATAAAGAGAGGGACGGCGAGAGTCTTCCCTGGCTTTTGCATAATAGTCCCAACAGGTCAATGGATCATCAGCATGCACCGCTATACCTACGAAGTCATCGCCAAAAGTATGCGACAAGTTCTCCATAAGGGCAATACCAGATGGACAATATCGGCACCACATTGCCGTGTATTCCTCTACAACAACTTTCCTCTTTGCCACCTTAGTAACCGTTACTCGCGGTATTCGAGCCTCACTGATAGTAGCTCCATTGCGCCCTCCATTCACCTTCGTAATCGTGAAGATCAGTTCATCTTCACCCAATTCTGTGTATGGCGGAACAGCTACTTCAATCACAGCATCATCATTATGTCCCAATGTTTGGGGTAATGTGTAATGCTTTGACTCTAGCTCTTTTCCATTGAAAGAAAGCGTATAGTCAATGTCTTGAATGCGAGTTCTACCAATATTGGAAACCACAATCTTTCCTTTTACACTCGATCCCGTAAGTGGCACATACACCTTTTGTCCAGCAACAGGGATAAGTATATGCTCTTGTGCATGAGCGTTTCCTGCATAAGAGAGAATGGCAAGCAGGGTAATAATTTGTATGTAAATTCTGCGTAACATATTAGGTTGTGAATAATTAAAGATGAATACTTAGCGTACAACAAACTTCTTTATTGCCTTCTTTGAGCCCGTCTGTTTCAAGATGTAAATGCCCTTAGGAAGACCAGACAAGGACGTAAGCTGCCTATATAATAAGGTACCTTGCGTATTGAAAACATCGTAAGTAAGACCCTTCTGTGACGCTACCTCAACTATTCCTGTTGGGTTAGTATCGAACTTAACAATAATAGTTGGACCTTCAATCTCTTGCTCAGAACCAAGTTCTTTGGTAGTCAGCTTCAGTGTAATTGAGCCCTTCTCGCTATGCTCGTAAGTGTGTTCTATCGCAATAGACTCCTTCTCCGAGCCTGCAAGTAACATCTGACTTCCTATCTCAGTACTGTTATCTTCTTCCAAAGGAGTACATCCGCCGAGTGCACAAACCGTCACATTGCCCTCATCAAGGCTGTTAATTCTACTGTAAAGGGTCACTGTCAGGTTCTTATCCGACGTATTCTTAATATATACCTCACCTGCTATTTCCTTCCATCCAGGTGGGAACATGGCTTCTTTCACAGCGTTTAATACCACCGTTGTGCCGTTGGGAATAACCTTACCTTGCGCATCCACGAAGGCAACATCATTGTTACTTGTCTGTGCTTGAGCACTAACTAAAAGACTGGTCAGCAGTCCGATTAATACGAGTAAGCGTAATTTCATATTGTTCAATTTATATTTATCTACTTAATTGATGATGACTTATTTACGAAATAGAAACCTTTTGGCGCACAGCCTGCAGTACTCCGCTATCGTTATAGACGAATCCTACAACCCACGCATTGCCTGGTACGACATCTTCTGGGAGTGTGTACGATGTTTGCTCCACGTGCGTTCGCATTGAAGAGAGCATTAACTCCGTTCCCCACTCCCCATTGATAGCAGCACGGAACACGTGGTTATGCACATACTCCTTATCCATCTTATTGTTTGGAAAGAGTTGTGGAGCCACGACACTATCCTCTACTAACCAAAGCTGAAGTCTTCCCTTCACATCATCGGACAATGTTTTTAAGTTGGTTTCAATCTTCACTTGACGTGTAGCAGCGTCATAGTGACATTGAAGGGCTATATTGATTGTCGTCGTTTGAGCGAACTCTTCGTAGATACGCCCAGCCCAAGTATCTTTTTGTAGGACGCCTCCACGACGATTGATAATGGCTTTCGGCACATTAGGAACCGCCCAATACTTGTAATAAACATCCCCTGCATCAGTGCGCAAGCCCTTAACTCCACCCATACTCTTTATTGCGAGCGGTCCAGCATGTATGCCCACGGCTATCAATCTGTCTGCTCCATACAGCTTTTGCAGCTCTTCTATCGTCTGAGAAGCCGCCGGACAGAATATGCAACGTTGCCCTGTAAAATCCTCTATAAGTACATTTCGCTGAACAGTTGCAGGTGGAATCTCTATCAATCGTTCGTCAGAACCAACTGAATCACAGCCTGCCAAGAGTACAACAGCAGCCAAGATAAGTATATAAAAACGTCTCATTTCCATCAAAAGTTATAATTATAAGAGAGTGTCAAGCCCTTTGTTGCAGGGATATAACGGCATACTCCACCCGAACAATTAAAGCCCGCACGTGTTCGACCATAGCCTAATTGCAGTCGATGTGCCCCACCGCTATAGGTTACATAGCCTTGGTAGTAATGCACATGGGTGTTGCCTGCATTGTAGAGGTCGCTCACGGTGACCATCCAATGCGGTGCGAACGATAGCTCTCCCAGCCCAAATAGCCAGTCTTTATCGCCCTCTTTTGATGCAAGATACTGCCCTTCGACACGCAAGATGGCGTTCGTTGCGAGTTTCTGTTTGACATCTGCGACGAAGATATGCGTGTTTAGCATTCCTCCATGCCCTTCCAACAAGGTCTGATTGTATCGTTGATACATATACATCAGGTTTAACTTCGTTTCTTTTGAGAGTCGCTTCTCCAACTGTACATCAATATCTTGATAATAAGTAGCGTCACCCCATGCCCAAAACGGGCTACCATAACCCTCTGTTCCCATCTCTCCTGCACCCTTCTTACGCACTGAATGGACATGAGAGAAGTTCACTTTCGTTGTTATTCCATACTTTCCTCCCATCCAAGAGCCCTTTGGAAAGGTATAAGCTGCCGTGGCTTGATAAGCCCACTCACCCTCAGGGCGTGTGGCGTAAGGGTAGAGTGCAGCCAAGGTATAGGTATGCTCCACCGTGAAAGGCGGTAGATGATTGATGAAAGAGGAGATTCCTTCCATCCCTCTACGGCTTCGGAAGCCCATATTCGTACTGCGTTTTGCTTGCAGCAATAGGCTCATTCCACGCTTAGAATAGGACCCTGACAGCATTGCCACATAGCCATTACGATAGATGTAACCATTATCATGCGAAGGATCCTGCGTCTTCATCGCCATTTCTGCCAATACATTGAAGCCGTGATGTTGCACTCGTAAACGTAAATCGAACGCATTGACATAACGAGGAAGGCGCAACCGATGGGTCGGATCGACCATCACCACCTCGTCTCTCTCGTATTTATTAAGGTAGGAAGCACCCAACATTATATAGGTATTATGCTGTTGAAGCGACTTAAACGACTCCTCCATGTTCCATTCCACATCCGCTCCTGTCATCCAACTCTTATTGTGGTGCCAGTAACGACGCTGTCTACCGGTGAGCAACTTGACCGCAACTCCAGCACAAGGGAGATAGTTCAAGCGTGCACCTTGCAATGAATTGTCAATTCCAAGACTGCGTTCTTCATACGAACGAAGGATGAAACCAGAGCCAAACTGCTCATAGAAGCTACCCAAAGTAAGCTCCGCATTCTTATAACGACCCTTCAAGTAGGCGTAAGGAACGCCCCAACCCTTAAAGTCATGCTCGTATCCTGGGAGTGGATGGGGCATATATTCCAACCTTGCACCAGCCTCAAAGTAACTGTTTGAAAGCCTCAAGTCGAGATAAGTATTCGTTCGGAAACGACTGCCTGTAGCCTCTGCGCCTGTCGCACTGTCCTTTTGTGCCAACAGCATATCACTCTGAAGACTTCCAGAAAGGTGTAATTTGTCGGACTCTTGTGCATAAACTGATGCACTACTCAGGCTCATGAGCAGTCCTATCATCATCCATCTTTTCATAAAATCACCTTCTCGAAACCTCTTTCACCTTCTTATATAGCTCCATCTCAGCGCCCTCTGTGTAGCCATTATGCTTATAAACAATCCTGCCCTGACCATCGAGTAAGACCGTATAAGGCACTGACTGAATACCTAACGAGCGTCGGAACTCACCATTAGGATCGAGTAATACATCATAACGCCAGCCATTCTGGTCGACCAAAGGCTTCACTTTATTGACGTTTTGAGCCTGATCAATGGATACAGCAACGATTCGCACACCTGTTTCTAGGCGCCAATCGTCATAAAGCTCATCAATGCTTTTCAACTCACGGTCGCATGGCTTGCACCAAGTAGCAAAGAAGGTAACAACAAGAGGATTGCCATTATTAGAGATAGTGTCGGTTTGTACGGTCCTTCCTTCTAGATCTTTAAGGGTCACTTTGGGCAGTCGCTCTTGTGCACCAACAGCCACACTCGCCCCTAAAAGACAAAGGGATAGAAATAATTTATTCATCGTTTTTAGTTATAATTAGGTTGCAAATATACGAAAAAAAAGCGATATGACAAAGGCTTGTATTCGCTAACTCCTGTAAGAAACCTATCTTTTTTGCTCCTTCTTACCCCTTTGTTGCGTTGCAAACTACTTTGAATAATGTAATAAAATACTGCTAATTTCAGGGCTTCTATTTGCGTTTTTCAGAAGAACAAAGGACTTTGTCCACAAATACGGGAATTAGAGAGCGATTTTACAAGGTGCATATAACTTACTGACTAATAGCTATTTGCATAAGAGTAAGCCTCATTTTGGGTAGGAGGAAGTAATCCTAAGTACAAAAAATAGGCTATTTTTAGCTAAAACGATAGTACTTTTTACTCAAAACGGAGGTGCTTTCTACCCGAAACGGAGGTATCTTTTGCATAAAACGAAGGTACTTCTTACCCAAAACGGAGGTATCTTTTCACAAAAACGGAGGTACGTTTTCATAAAAAGCCACATATTGGTTCGTTTTCTAATAAGTATGGCTTTGAATGAAAGCTAGAATGAGAAAACAAATTGTAAAGTACTTTCTATATCAGTCCTCACCACTTCCGACCACTCAAAAAGGAGGATGCGCCACTTTGAGCGTACCCTCCTTACTGATCTTACTTTCCATCCAGTCGATAGAAGACTGTGCACATCGAAATGATATAAATGCGCTCAGCTCCCTTCGTATTCATTAAGAGAAAAGGATGCTATTGATAGGAGTTTTATTGCTTTGCAATGCGTTTTTTCTTAGCACCCTTCAGCCACATATACACCAACAAAAGGATGAATGCACCCAAGATACACAACAACAAGAACCCATACTCTTGTGGGTGAACCCAGAACTCTTTGAAGAAGTTGATGCGTCCGAGTATCTCTACTGGCGTCCAAAAGACGATTACTGTCGCCACAGCCATTCGAATGTTTGCACCCCAAGCGGCGATATGGAGCTGTCGACGGAACATAAAGAGTGAACCGATGAAACAGCCTATTCCGATGAGATAAGTTACTGGATGGTGGTCGCCAAGGAAGTTTTTATCATAACAGAACATCAACAACAGATAGAAAGCCCATAGTATCATGTTCAGTTCCATGAACGTGATTATAGACGTGTGGTGGGTCATTGGCTGCACAACTATCTTATTCTTATGCTTTCCGAAGAGCTTCTCTTGTATCCATGTGATGAAGTCGCAACCATTACGGGTACTAAAGATATACATCGTCATGACCATCATCCACAATCCAAAGGAGGCTGGCATAATAAGATATTCAGGCTTGGTAACGACCACACCATGCTCTATCTCGGGTGGAACTCCATAACGGCGTGCATAATAGAGGAATAGGAACTCGACCCATCCCGTCCAAAACAATAAACCGCCAATAAGCCCCCATAAGGTTTGACGAGTATCTCCTTTGACAAAGACACCGACGATAACCATAATCAAGCCAACGAACCCCATGGTGAAACCAGCATAATGTACTGCCACGGGATCCATAAACTTCTCCATCAGTATCATTAGTGCATGACCTAACGGCATAGTGAATAGTACGAGGACAAAGGAGGCTATCGTGCGCCACCAATAAGTTTTCTTTTTCTCCATTATTATATATTAGAACTTAAATAGTTTATCCACATCAACAGACAAGCCAACCTGCAGGTTCATGCCATCTGTCAATGGGCAATTCAAATAGTAATACTCTGGTTTATAATTGAAGAGGTTATCCAAGGCAACACTCAACTTCACACTCTTGCTGAATCGTTGTACAACAGCGAGCTTAAAGAGCGCGTATGCAGGGTAATGAATGGTGCGGATTCCCTTCGAGATGTCGTAATAATCGACGAACTCTTGGTTGTCTACTGATGATAAGAAGCGACCATCGAGTCCTATATTCAGCCCATAGTTCTTCACAAACTGATGGTCCCAATCAATATGCCCAGTCATTGCGTGCTTGCGAGCAGGGATGTATTGGTTATTCACCGAGTTATTGTTCTTATCCTTTGGTAGGCGCTCATCGGTATAAGCATAAGACAGACGTGCGGTGATACCATTCGACCATCTCGCTTGTGCCGAAGCCTCTCCTCCACAGACAGAATAGCCTCCTAAGTTAAGATAGGGTAGATGAGGAATAAGGTCAGAAGCACGCTTGTAATAAGGAGCACCAGTAGCGAGTTTATCCTTAATCCTATTGTAGTAAGCCGTAAGAGTGTAGTTGTAATGCCCGTGTGTATAGTCAGTAGACAGGGAGAAGTTATGACTTACCTCTGGTTTCAAGGCTGGATTCCCTTCCACAATCCATATTCCTGCCATGTCAAAGTTATAGTATTTCTCCTTTAACGTTGGTGATCTGAAGCCCATACCATAGCTAAGACGGAGATTAAGATTGTGTATTGGCTGGTAACGAAGGCTTATCTTTGGTGTCACGCGAGAGATATGTCCGTCCGAGAAGTAGTCGTAACGCAATGCACCAACAGCCTCCCATTGCTCGTTAATGTTCCAGTCATATTGCGTAAAAGCATCAAAGGAATCTTGCTTGCGGGTGCGTCCTTCAAGGTTCACATTCAATAAGTAGTCGTGCATATAATCGGCACCCACAGATAGAACATCGCCTCCTTTGAGGTTGTGATTATAGAGTAATCGGAAGCTATTCTGCACGTTTGAATAGTCGCGCACATCGATCTTTGCGATTCGTTGATAGTCCGACTTATCATATTGATCGAATGCGTATGTAAGCTCAAAGTTATCCGCTTCGGTCGGAGTCCACACTCCCCTAAGTCCGCCCGTGAAGTCTCTATATCGTTCTGGTGTCTCTGTTGTACGTACAAGCTGGCGATAGAAGTAACCCGCCCTACCGCTCAATGAGAGTTTATCACTCGGTGTATAAGACAGTTGCTCCTTAATGTTCCAAGTTGCATCTCCATATATCGTGGACACAACACGAGTAATAGGATGGTCGCCATTCTGCACGTTGTAGTTATCAGCCTTGCCCCTGTTAATGGTCAGGAGGTTGCTCCATTTCCCTTGTTTCAACTGCGCATTCAAGCCGTAACGTTGCTCGTTATGCTTGCCCAAACGCATATTTAGATTGAGAGAGAATGGGTGTATATTCTTTTTCGTAATGATATTGATGACCCCACCAGCCGCATTCGAGCCATAGAGCGCAGACGCTGCTCCAACGATTTCAATGTGGTCTACATTGTCCATCAGTAGTCTTGTGAAGTCGACATCATCCATCGTCTCACCAGCAAGACGTTCCCCATCAACAAGTATCAACACGCTTTGTCCACCAAAACCAGAGAAGTTCATGTGCACTTGCTGGTTCATTGCATAGGAGAACTCAACGCCTGGCATCACCTGTTGCAATAGGTCTCGAAGATTGGTGGCATCGCTCTTTGCGATGTCATCTGATGTAATGATTTTCGTCAAGACAGGTGTGTTGGCAAGTAGCTTTGGTGTACGCGTTCCCGTGACAACAACCTGTTCTAACTCATAAGACTTATAGATGGAGTCATTCAACTCATCTGCCCATGACACCGAAGGAAGTGTAAGGAGCAAAGCTGATAATAGAATGGTATTTCGTTTCATAAGCTCTATATAAAACCTTATTCGCCTTTCCGTTCCCTAGACGAGGGAACAAAGTAAGACGGAGGTCACGCCTAATAAGGGTATTTATAATTGATGGTCAACCAACATTTAGTGCCTCCCGCATTCATATAATTCACCAACTGTAAGGCTGCATATTTCCCATTCTTCAAGCGGAGAATGTACACATTATTCTTCATAGTAAAGGCTGGGGGCATTGGAGGAATGTCTACTCGAAGCCATGATGATAACACCTTATTAATAGTTATCCCTTGGCATCCTATCAAGCTCTGAAGCATTTGCGTCTGATCCGTCCAGACCTCATTTTCGCTCCACTCATCCGTTTGGAAGTTTGCACCGAGGAAGTCTATGCTACTCTTCGGAAGCTCAGTCATCGACTTATAATTAGTTTCCAACACTGCACCTCCATTCGTTCTCACATTGTTGCGATGGAAGGCAATGCTCCACGAAGGTGGCTCTTGTTGTGCATCAGTAGCCGTGAACGAACGCTTCTCATTGACGGCTATCCCCTTTCCGAACACATCGAACCAATAAGTATAGCTACCTGTTCGCCCATCAGTGGTACTAGCTGTGAGACTTGTGGGAATCGTCATGCGGGTTAAATGGCTCTGCGCCTTCAATAGTCCAGCAGTATCTTTATGCTCAATGAAGGTCTCTAACGAATCGAAGTCAACGTAACACCAATCTTTCCAACTCGTAGCATCGACTAACAACTGCCCTTCCGTAATCGTGGGAGAGGCTGGCGCATCATCGTATATACCATCAAAAAGCCCATTGCAAGACGTCGTTATCAAAAGGATAACGGCGCCTGCAAGGGCATATATAGGGCGAAATAATTTGAACATGTACACTTACTTAGATTTCGTTCCAGTATAGGTTGCAGATAAACCCATCGGCATTCTAGCTAGACTATAATCGTTCTTAATAGTCAACGAACCATTCTCTTCAAGTTTAACAGTTATCTCACTTTTATCTACAAAAGAATATTCCTTATCCAACGACATTACCCCTCCCTCTGATTTAAGGTAGACCTTGACATCGTCCTTGCCATAATTACGAACAAAGCTATGGGAACTTTCATCATAAGATAGGTTCTTTACAACATAAGAGCCAATCGTCAAGTTGCCCACCATCATAATATCTTTATAGTGTTCCTGAGGTGCTGTTACATTAATAGTACCATCTTCGTTGGCTGTAATCGTATAACTAACAGTAGCAGAGCTATAGGGTCCCATAGTGGTACCAACCATCAACGAAGTCGTACCAGAATAGTTACCTGAAACTTTTAAGGCTACTGGTACTTCCCCATAATGCCAATTGATAGTCACTCCCTGCATAAGAGATGGAATCTTAATACTGATGTTTGTCATCGAACCAGACATCTCTGCACTATATTTGGAAGCCTCTCCACTACGTGGATTAACTATTGTCATCTCACCAGAGCCACTAATTTGTCCTCTTGTCAAAGTGATATCGAACGAGCCAGAACCCCATTGTGCATCTGAGAACTGGGCGATATACTTGTCCCCATCTTGTAGTACTTTTATCTTTGCTGCATCGCCATAATACTTATTAGTAAAGAGTGAGCTTGTAACTGTTAGATAACCTGTAAACTTATGTAATACCTTTGGTTGAGATACAGATGACGCAGGTAAGAACTCAATCTTACTAATGTCTTTGGCATTATAAGTTACGACACTACCATCAGTCTTAGTGACCTTTAAGGTTTGTGCCTGTACTGCCATAGCACTTAAAAGTGATACGATTACTAAAGTAAAGAACTTCTTCATTGATTGATAAATTTAAATGTCTTGGTTAATGATTTTACTATAAACACGCCCTTCTGACCATCGAAAGGAACCTCTACAGCACCATTCTGGTTGACAACAGCACTACCAACAAGCTGCCCATTGATGGTATAGACGCTCACACGAGTGCCCGCTTTCAACCCTTCTCCACGTACTGAGAAGTTGGTAAAAGAGAACACGGCATTAGCCTGGTCAGCCCCAACAGTGTTGATACCAGTAGGCTGGTCGGTGAAAGTAAAGCTAAGGAAATCCGTTAATGGATACTCCACTGTTTTGCTACCAGCCGTCAAGACAAGATGATCTGACGTGAAGGTAACCGTTGGTTTGTCTGTGAGAGCAAAGGTCGTAGGCTTTCCCTCTTTGTCAGTTACTTTCACATAATCAGTTGCGGAAGCAGAGACTGCACCCCACATAGCCAACAATGCGATAGCAAATGACCTGCATAAAGTTCTAATTCTCATGTTATTGACACTATTAATATATATGATTCTAACTCATTGCAAAGTTATGTAATGTCTGTCAACAACACAATACTAAAATATGATGATTTTGTTAGCTATAATTAAGTCAAAACCTGTCTTTGCTTCATCTCCAAGTACTTATTTATGATGTCTACGCTTAGATTCTCAGGTGTTGTAAGTAAGCTATAAATACCATGCTGCCTGAGTGTAGACACGATAAGGCGTTTCTCATAGACAAACTTCTCTGCAATGACATGCTGATAATACTCTTCTATGGAGTGCTTAGTCGATTGTATGTACTCATTCAACTCGCTATCTTCAAAGAATACGACGAGCACACGATGCCAACGGCTTAGCAGTTTCAGGTAAGGCAACTGCCGATTAAGGGCTGTCATACCCGAGAAGTTGGTATAGACAACGCACAGACTTCGCTTGCTAACTTGCTCCCTCACGTTGATACAAAGGTTACTGAAGTCGGTCTCCCCGAAGTCAGTTTCTTGTCTATAAAGCGCATCCAACAGGCGTTGCATTTGTCCCGTGCGGCGCGAGGGAGCTACGAATGTGTCCATCTTATCGGTGAATGTAATCAAACCAGCCTTATCGTCGCGGTGCATAGCGACGTAAGAAAGCACCAAGGCGGCGTTTATGCTGTAATCTAATAAGGTCATTCCGTGGAACGACTGTTGCATAACTCGCCCCTTATCAATGACTGAAAAGATTTGTTGCGAACGTTCGTCACGATAGACATTGACCTTGAGTTGGTGCGTGCGTGCACTTGCTTTCCAGTTCATCATACGATAGTCGTCGCCCGGTACATAGTCTTTTATCTGTTCAAACTCCGTATTATTGCCCACACGTCGGAGCTTCTTGATCCCCATCTCAGTAAGATGATTGCTCATCGCAAGCAATTCGTATCGGTTCAGCATTAGATAAGATGGATAGACGGCGACGTCTCTTTCCTTGCCCAAGTTATACCTTCGCTCCACAAGTCCTATGCGGGTGCGAACGAAACAGCGAATCCGCCCGAAGGAATAAACGCCACGCTTCACCGGAGTTAGCGTGTAACGGATTTCGTTCTCGCCCTTTGCTGCAAGTTGCGTGGTATATGATATGTCTCTACGTTGGAACACCTTTGGTGCCTCGTCGATGATGGTTAGCCATACAGGGAAGGTATATTCGCTTGCTAAACGAAGTTTTATGACATTCTCATCGCCGTTTGAAAACCTATCTGCACAGCTTCGTTCCGCTGTTAAGGCACGTCGAGAATAGAGCATAAAGGCGTCTATAAGCGTTATAACAACGAAGGGACACAACAGAATCTTAGCCGCAGTGAAGAGGATGGGATAGACATATCCCAACCCACAAAGCAGTGTCAAGCACGCAAAGATGATATAAAATCGCTTGGTAAGAAACATTTACTCTATCTATAAGAGGGTTATTGTGTAAGGGTGCGAGACGTTCGCTCCAATGGTGCGAGGTTGTGTAACCATTTGTGCGGGGCGTTCGCACACATACGAGTCAGCAGTTTTACACGTATGTGTCAGCGTCGTGTATCGTATGTATCAGCGTCGTGAATCGTATGTGTCAGCACTGCGAATCGTATGTGTCATTATCCTTACTCATAAAACAAGGCTTTTCCTGTGCCGAAATTACTTAGGGACTTCCACCTTATCTATCAACTTCTGCGCTACTTTCAACGCTGTGTAACCCTCCATTTCAGCCTCAGCAGTAAGGAGAAGGCGGTGTTGAAGGATGCTAGGAGTAACGAATTTGATATCTTCCGGCGTCACAAAGTCACGTCCGCAGAGCATGGCATAGCCCTTAGAGGCATTGAGGATGGCGACAGATGCACGTGGACTGGCTCCGAGATAGACTACCTTTGACATACGTGTCTGCTGTACGATGGAGGCAATATAGCGTAGGAGGCTGTCTTCAACATACACTTCTTGCAGTTTCTGACGCATAGCTAGCAGCTCACTAACGCTTAGCAGGGGTTGTATGTCGGCTAGTTTCACGAGCTGCCTATCCTCTTGATGGCGCTGCAAGACGCTTACCTCCTCCTCAAGAGTAGGATAACTCATGCTTATCTTGAATAGGAAGCGGTCTAACTGAGCCTCTGGTAGTCGGTAAGTTCCCTCTTGCTCCACTGGGTTCTGCGTTGCTATGATTGTATAAAGGTCCTTCATGCGATGCGAAATGCCGTCGATTGTGACCTGCCGCTCCTCCATTACTTCAAAAAGAGCCGCCTGAGTCTTAGCTGGCGCACGGTTAATCTCGTCAACAAGTACCATCTCTGCGAACACAGGACCTTGATGGAAGTCGAATTCGGAGGTCTTCATATTAAACACTGTTGTGCCTAACACATCGCTAGGCATTAGGTCAGGCGTAAACTGAATACGGCTGAAACGTGCGTCAATGAGGCGTGAGACTAATCGAGCTAACAGGGTTTTAGCTACTCCGGGGACGCCTTCTATCAGTACATGACCGTCTGCAAGGATGGCTATTAACAGCAGGTCGACAGCCTCCTGTTGCCCAACAATCACATTGCCGATAGCCTTCTTTAATTGTGTAATCTTCTCACTGAAGTCCTGAAGATCCGTTCTCTTTGTTGTATTCTCTTCCATCTTGTTGGTGTATTGTTCGTTCGTCTTATTGTTTATTAGTTCGTCCATTAGGATTAAAGATTACTGATGATGCGGTCTAACCCATCTATCGACGCTTGCAGCTGCTTATCAGTTAGACTTGATGAGGGCTGTAAGTATCTACTAACTCTATCTAGTATTATGCGCACATCAGCCTCAGCCATTCCCGTGCGGAAGGCTAACTGCTGGATATTCTCACGCTTCATGTCCTCGTCGTCTATGTCTATTAGCAACTGCCTGCGCACTAGCTCTGCAAAATAACCATACTTCTTCTGTAACAAATCATGGTTCTCATGCTTCTGATAGTAGAGTGTTCCGATGAGTTGCACAAACTCCAACGACTTGTTTTCGGGCTGTTTTACCACTGGTATCACCCTTTGGCGACGTCGAGCATAGAACACGCAGAACAAAAGCAAACCTAACAATGTGAGATAAACACACCATCTGAGTGGCGCATTTTGCAGCCAGTAGCTGAGCGGACTCTCCTTGTTTATCACGTTCTTAGGCGCATACGCCTCTGTACGTGTTACTGGTAAGCCACGGAATTGGGACATCGCACGGAATAAGAGTCCGTTGATCTCGGGGTCAAGTACACCATAGTTGGTCCAAAAGAATGGGTCACATGAGAGGAACAACTCGCCCTTTCCCCACTTAATTCGTATGAGTCGTGCCTGCCAATAACCGCCTATCTTGTCAGCATACTCATCATCATCTAAGTCGTAAGAAACGACTGTTGTATCTACATCCCCATCAATAGAACGTTGGAAAGCACATAACAAGGTATCACACTGGACGCCCTTATCTACCTCAATCCCATAGCCTGACATCGATGTATAGACCTGATAAGTATGAGGTCTATAAGGCTTCACTGCATTCCAATAGAGGGTATCCATCGGGATTTGATAGGACTCTATCGACTTCTTCACCCACTGGGGAAGGAAGGTGTCTCTACCTGATACCGCCACTCCAAAGTCTATTTTCGAGGAGTCGCAAGCGAAGTCTGAGGTGACAATGAGCACTTTATTGCCTGCTTTTAACAACCTACTCAACGCTCTCCTATCGGTTTCTGTTGGGTTAAATGCCAATGTTTGCACAAGAATAGCATGTGGTTTCTTACCATATCCATCACGTTCTAACTGCGCAAAGGTCTTATTCGTCACATGATAACCAGCAGGGATTGACTTCTGCATAAGCGTGTCGAAGACTGCACAACCAAAGGGTTGATCATCGTAATGACCGAAGGTTGGTTTCCAAATGAACTTTGCAGGGGCATTAAACTCCATCGCTAAGACAAAGAGGAGGAATACTACTACGCCAAATAAGAACTTCTTATTCATGGTGAGTGCCTCCTTTCTCTATCCCATCTTCTATATGGAGTAGCTCGTTGACAAGCTCTTCTGATGCTTCATAATTACCATATCTCACACGCATGAAAGCATTGGTCATACGCTGGAAGTCGGTCGACAAGAACTCACGGGTGTATTGCGTTGGTGTCTTATAAAGCTGCCAATTAATCTTATGATGGTCTGCCAGCCAACGAAGTGTGCGCAGATACACCATTCGTACAGCCTTATAATAATCCTGTTGTGCCATCGCCTTGGTATATTCCGCATCGAAGTTGACACCATATATATTATCTTCTTCAGTATCAACACTGCTCACCTTACCTGTACGATGGAATAGCTTCGCACGATACCGATACATTAGAAAGGCAATAAAAGCCGCCACTGCAATGGCTAAACCTATATAGAGATAGAAGCGGACATCGCCTTTCCCATTCGGAGAGAATAGTGTCGATATCCACTCCATCAGCTTATTTACCAGCCAGTCCCATAAGTCAAGCTCTGGAGCTTGTAGCTCTTTCGCATAGTTATACGCCTCATCAACGCGGTATTGATGTAGTAAAGCTGTATCGCAAGAGAGCGTGTCGGACAGGGCTTGTAACATATCAGAAGGATTTAACGAGTTGTGTTATAGCTTATCAAAGTCGTCAATGTCGTTATCTTTCTCTGCCAGTTGATCAAAGTTTTGGATGCTTTCTTCAACCGAGACACCATCTACTTCCTCTGCAACACTACCATAGTGGAAGGCAAGCGCAATAATGGTTAATATCGTTGCTAGATAGGTTCCAAAGTTCATGACAACCGATAAGATGTACTCGACGAAGTTGTACACTGGAGAACTAGCAATCGATACTTCCTCTGCATTCGCAGCCGTTAGAAAGACCTTCGCAAGGTACATGAAGTACCAAGGGAGCGTCGTTACCGTTTGAAGGACATTCTCTATAAGCGCCATGATAAACATCAATCCAATCAAAGGGAAGAAGGAGTAAATACCTAATCTCCACCCACGACGAATGGCAGAGAACACTGTCTCATCATCTTCGAATAGATAAACTGGCCATGAGACAGTGGCTGGGACAAAGGCAACTAATAGTCCGATAATAACCAAAAAGAATAGTCCAATACCAATAAGGACATTAGGGAATTGGTCATTCGAGGCCACTTCAAAGAAGATAAAAGCAAAGAGTCCAAGGATGATAACGATAACCACCCATGCAACAGAGAACACTAAACCCATCAAGAAGGAGCGTTTCATACACTGAATGATGAGGGGCTTGAGGTCACGCAAGGTCACGCCCTGTAAGCGAGTGGGGCTTTCATTATAATACCTTATCATTGCGAAGCAGATAGAGAATAGCAAAAGTGTGCCTAAACAAATACAAATTAACAGCAAAATATAGGATAAGCCCGTATTGATGAGTAGGTAACTTAATGCTCCAGAAGTACTACCATCGTCTGCAACAGAAGACATATTGTCACTGGCAACAGCAGTCATTAACCTCTCAAAAGCGAATGCCTGGAACAGACAAACGGGTAAGATGAGATAAAAACAGGCCTTCAACAAGAGCTTATAGTTCTCTTTAATGAAGTCGAATGTTGCTGAAAACTTCTGTCCAAAGGTACGTACTCTATACAAATCAACCTTTGGTTTCTCTACTTGAAAGTTCATATTTATTACGTTTATAAGGTAAGTATATAAAGTAAAAGACGACAAATGCGAATGAAAGGAGGATGATGCTCAACCGCACATAGTTGTTGATTTCGGTGTGCCGAGTGACAAAGCTCTCTATAAAACCAGCCACAATGAAGAGCGGAATAGTACCAACTATTATCTTCATACCACGCTTTGCCCCTCGTTGGAAGCTCACTAAGCGTGAGTAAGTACCAGGGAATAGCCATCCATTACCCATTGCCAAGCCTGCAGCACCAGCCACCACGATGGATGAGAGTTCTAAGGTTCCATGCAACATAGTGGTTAGTAAGCATTCAGATAACAATCCGTGCTGATAGAAGAAGGTATCGAAACAACCCACCATAACGCCATTTTGGAACAAGGAATAGCCTGGCATGAAGCTCGTCAGTACGCCCGTGACAAAGGTATAGAACGATACCATGACGTTATTTAGCGTTATTCCGATGAACATAACACCCTCTTCTTCACTTCCATAAATGCCCATTGGCTTTCCTTGTGCTATGTTCTCGAGCGTCTGATCCATGTATCCATCACCGAGTATGAGCCTTGGGAAAGATTCATCTCCTAGTGTTGAGACGATTCCTATGAGCACACTTATCATGAAGATAGCGAATGACAGGAATAGTAATCGGCGTTCTTTCCACATCACATCAGGTACCTCTTGCGTCCAAAAGGTGATCATTCGTTTCCATTTCTCACGCTTATTGCGATAGATCTCATTATGAAGTGCAGAGGAAAGGTTGTTTAGATAGATTGTAATTCGTGATGTTGGATAATG
Source organism: Prevotella sp. 20925_1_30 (assembly GCF_041433025.1). Classification (NCBI taxonomy): domain Bacteria; kingdom Pseudomonadati; phylum Bacteroidota; class Bacteroidia; order Bacteroidales; family Prevotellaceae; genus Prevotella; species Prevotella sp. 20925_1_30. Next base: position 22,213 of record NZ_JAPWAR010000014.1, read on the forward strand.
TGTTTGAGCAAAGGCAAGATCGCTTGTGAGGTCTGTATAAGCATCAGCCAAGCGGTCAGGCATTACCGAGTTGATGTTGTCCACCAACGCTTCTATTGCTTTCCACTTCTCAATGTTATTACGTATGAAAAGGATTTCCTTCATTATCTCTTTTATAGGTAATGATGATTAATTCTACCAACTGCCCACAAAAGTAGAGTTTTTTTCCTATATTTGCAACTGAAATAACCAATTTGTTACAAAGAGAATGTCAGAATCCAACATCATTACAGGGCAATATGTGCAAATCAGTCAATCGCCAGCAAGCATTGGCGAACGTATGCTTGCACAGATGATTGACGCTTTTATCCTATTCGTTTACGCCTTTGGTATGGGACTACTGATATATAATGCAGACTATCTGAATGATAAACTACAATTATACTCGGCGTTCTTTGTTTTCTTATCAGTGCTCTTCTATTCCTTTTATATGGAACTCTTCAACCATGGACAGAGCCTCGGAAAGATGATTATGCGCATCCGTGTGGTGAAGAAAGACGGTACGACACCTGGTATAGGCGACTTCTTCATGCGTTGGTTATTCCTGATTATTGACATAGGGTTCTCCTTCGTAGGTGTAGCAATTATCCTTTTGACCAAGAACTCACAGCGTCTAGGCGACTTAGCAGCCCACACTATGGTGATAAAAATCAATGATTACCATAAGATCCAAGTCTCTCTTGACGAGTTCTCGTATCTTGATCGCAACTATAAACCCGTCTATCCACAGGCAGAAGACCTTTCGCTCAATCAGATAGAGGTCATTCAACGCACGCTCGATGCCGACTATGGACCTGATAGGGAGCGTCGAATTGCCACCTTAGCACCTAAGGTTCGGGAACACTTAGGCATCTCTGACACCAGAACGGGTAATGAGAAATTCCTTTATACCATCATCCGTGACTATCAACACTATAGTCTTGAGATGGTTTAAACACCTATTATAATAAGGTAAGGAACCAAATGATTCTTATACAGAATAACGTTGGCTCTTAGAGACGAATAGAGAGGAATGTACCCATGAGAGCATCTATCAAAAGTAAGTTAATGGCAATCAGCACTGCAATAGCCTATCCGCCCATCCATTTAAAACGCCAAGTAGTGGCAAAGGAGATGCGTGGGAAGTGGGCAATCGTTACGGGTGCATCCCACGGGATAGGGCGTGCTCTGACAGAGGTATTAATCTCTTTGGGGGCAAACATCTTTCTTATTGCACGCAGTGAGGCGGAGTTACAAATGCTCTGTACGAAAGCTAAGGAACAAGGGGGGCATGCGGATTATTGTGCGATAGACCTCCGTGATAGGGAGCAACTCGACCGCCTCTGTCAAAGACTACGCAAGGATATGCCACAAGTGGACTATCTTTTCTGCAATGCAGGCAAATCCATTCATCGCAATATCGCACTGGAAATAGACCGATTGCACGACTATGACCGCACAATGGACCTCAATTATCGATCCTTTGTGGCGTTATCACTCGCACTATTACCTGCCTTGCAAACAAATAAAGGGCATATCGTTTACTCATCCTCCGTAAGTTCTCTCTATCCAATGGCACCAGGTTGGTCGGCTTATCACGCTTCCAAAGTTGCCGCCAACGCATGGCTTGACACAGCAAGGATAGAGTTAAAGAAGTTAGGGGTGCGTGTTCATGTGGCTTACCTGCCCTTGGTTCATACACAGATGTCGGATGTTAATAGGCAATATCGTAATATTCCAGCTTACAATCCAGCCAATGCTGCTAAGATTCTCTTGCGCCTCTGCATAGGAAAGAAGTATCGTTACCAACCCTGGTGGGCTACTCTATCTGTTCCCATTGCGCGTGTCATTGCTCCTATTATCCGTCTTTTCTATCAGAAACTATGAAGAGTAAAACATTAAGAAACCTCCTTCTCATCCTTTATCGACTACATATTCTTTCGCCAAAAGGGTTATTCTACTGGGCAAAATACTTGCTTTCAGAAGGAATGAGTTTGATGGCTCTGCTCCGTTTCGCCGCTCACTTCTATCCAAATCGCTGTGCGCTAAAAGAGAAAGAAAGTTCTCTAACGTATCAAGAAACATACGAGAAGGCACAAAAACTGGCTCAACTGCTCTATACACAATACCAACTACGCCCCAAGATGAGCGTTGCTCTCTTAGGACGTAACAGCCTCATCCTGTCCTTACTGCTCCCTGCTCTCTCCCGAATAGGTGCTCATATCACCTTGTTGAACACTGACATGCCGCAAGATCAGCTTTTAGAATATCTGAGAAAACATCATTATCAACTCTTTCTATACGATAAAGAGCTGATAGAAAAGCCCCAACTAATAACTTGTAAAGCTGTATCAACAGAAGAACTCCACCACCTTATTATATATAGGGACTACAAGAAAGGCAAAATGAAGCTCCCTCGTATGTTCCAAGGAACAAAGATTATCATTCATACGGGCGGTTCAAGTGGTAATTACAAGGCTGTGGCTCGACGTCCAGCCATCATGTCCTTTCTCCCTCCTCTCATCGCCCTGCTCCACAAAATAGGGATTTATCGCTATGAAAGTGTGCTTATCTCTTTACCTTTCTATCATGGTTTCGGACTTGCCACACTCATTGTTTCACTCTTAATGGGTAAGAAGATCTGTCTACAAAGGCGTTTCCTCGTGCAAGAAACACTATCCATTATCCAGAACGAACACATTGAAGTAATGCCCATCGTGCCTGCTATGCTTTCAAGACTATGGCTGGTAGAAGGTGCAAAAGCACAAATGAAGAGTTTGAAATGCCTCATCTGTGGAGGTGACCGACTTCCAAAGCAACTCATCGAAACTACTCATCAACAACTGGGGGATGTTCTTTACAATCTCTATGGAACTTCTGAAGCGGGCTTCTTCTTACTTGCTACTCCACAAGAGTTGGCTGCTTTCGACGAAACAACGCTTGGGAAAGCGATATGGGGAGTAAGATGTAAGATGAAGGAAGCCAACGAGGAGCATGTGGGTGAACTATGGGTGCGTTCGAGTTGGGCTATGGCTGGACGTAAGAACCAATGGCAAAGCACTGGAGACTTGGTCTTTCAGAATCTCGATGGGTACTATTTTCATCGAGGTAGAACCGACCGAATGGTGGTATGTGGCGGTGAGAACGTCCACCCAGAACACATAGAACAGGTGCTACTTGCCCACCCTTCCATCATTGCAGTACGTGTCTTTGCTGTTCCTCACCCACTCTTTGGCAATGTGATACAGGCTGAAGTTGAATGTACCCCCAGCCTATCCATGACAGAAGAAGAACTCCTCACATGGCTTAAACCCCAACTCTCACGTGCTGAAATGCCACATGGTATAACCTTCCAAAACATCGGAATGCTATCAACTGGTAAACAAAAAGCATGGAAAACTTAATATTCTCATCAACAACATTTGCCTTCCTTTTATAAAAAAGACCATTATAAGTTTCCTATATAAGAAACTTTTATTATCTTTGTAGCATCAAATAACCTGAATATGAACGATTATTTCAAACTCTTTTTATCACAAGAAGCAGAAGAGTTTCTATATTCACTCCCTGTTATGGCAAGGCGGAAAATGATGTATAACATACGCCGTATCCAAGAAGGAGAACGTAATAAAGAGCTCTTCAAGAAGTTAGAAAACTCAGAGATATGGGAGTTTCGAACACTATATAACAAACTCGCTTATCGCTTATTCGCCTTTTGGGATAAAGAAGAAGAGACTTTAATTATTGCAACTCATGGTATTATAAAAAAGACACAAAAGACTCCTCTTAAAGAAATAATCAAGGCAGAGAGACTAAGATTGGAATATTTTAATAATAAGAAAACAAAGACAAGATGATGAAACTAAAAGACTTTGATATAGTACAAGACGAGTTATTAGGCAAAAAAGGCACTCCAGAACGAGATGCATTTGAGAAAGATGTAGCAGAGGCAGTGCAGGCTTATAAGATTGGAGAGGCTATCAAAATAGCTAGAAAAGCTCAAAATCTAACGCAAGAAGAGCTTGGTCATCGCGTAGGTGTGCAAAAGGCACAAATCTCCAGACTAGAGAAAGGCAAAAGCATAACGTTTAGTACGCTTGCAAAAGTATTTAAGGCAATGAATATACCAGTATCTCTAGACATGGGGACGATTGGTAAGGTTGCCCTCTGGTAATTAATCTTTCATCAACAACAGTTGCCCTCCTCAAAATCAAATAGGAGTATTGGGGAAAAGATAAACTCCTTTTATCAACAACTAAAAAAGCCCTACAACAATCGTTGTAGGGCTTTTCTCTTTTTCTTATATCTGTCTCCTCATTGAGAGGGAACGCTTCTTTAACCTAGATACTTCATCAACACACGGGCATTACCACTCTCACGTATCTTCTCAATAGCCTTCTCTCGGATCTGACGAACACGCTCACGAGTAAGTCCCATCTCGGTTCCTATCTCCTCTAAACCCTTCTCCTGACAACCGATACCGAAGCATTCTGTGACGATCTTAATCTCTCTGTCCTTCAGAGTATTCTGTAGAACGGCACGCAAATCATCTGACATTGACTCAAAATCAACGCCCTTATCCGTACGAGAATCATCACCAGAAGAGAGCATATCACTCATGGAGTTATCATCGTCATCACTAAATGGTGCATCAATACTCATGTGGTGGTTGTCCGCACTCTGGCTCTGACGAATACGTGCCTCATCAATACCTGTAAGCTCAGCAAGCTCATGGATTGAGGGACGACGATTGTGTTTTTGCACAAACTCATTTGTTACCTGGTTGATTTTTGATATAGCACCAACCTGGTTAAGAGGCAATCGCACAATACGACTCTGCTCTGCGATGGCTTGCAGAATGCTCTGACGAATCCACCACACAGCGTATGAAATGAACTTAAAACCACGAGTTTCATCGAACTTCTCGGCTGCTTTTACCAAACCAATATTGCCCTCGTCGATAAGATCGGTTAGTGAGAGACCTTGGTGCTGATACTGCTTTGCCACAGAAACAACGAACCTAAGGTTGGCTTTTATCAGCTTCTCCTTTGCGCGTTCGCCCTTTCGTCCACCCTTATGAATCTCTTGTGCGAGTTCAATCTCCTCATCAACTGTAATCATCGGCTCACGTCCTATCTCAACAAGATACTTGTCTAAAGCCTCGCTGGAACGGTTCGTGATACTCTTAGAAATCTTAAGTTGTCTCATGAATAATTATTATTTCCTCCTTTAATGATCTATTAGTTCCTCCTAAAAATAATAGCTTTTCCCGTTATCCTAAGTTGATACGGCGTGCAAAGGTACATATAATTATGTAGAAAACAAAATCTAGTTGGATATAATTCGGGTCTTTTATGCTTTTTTATAGATTAGTTGTCTCTGACAGAGGAACTTGTTTTAAAGACAAAATGACACAACGACATATTGTTTGAATGACATATTATTAAGACGGAAGAACATAGTTTTAAAGACATAACAACACAACGACATATTGTTTGAATGACATATTATTAAGACAGAGGAACATAGAAACACGAATCGTAATAATGAAAGAGCAAAAAGAAGGAAACGCCCTTCTCCATTTGAGAAGGGCGTTTCGTCCTATCCAAGAGAGCCTTTCCTTGCACCAACGAGACGCCCCCTTTATTTGCAAACAATAGTTTTCACTCCCCTCTCTATTCGGAGAGGGGTTGGGGGTGAGGCTGTAGATGGTTGGGGGTGAGGCTATGTTTACTTTACAGCAATACACTCAACTTCCACCAAAGCACCCTTTGGTAAGGTTTTTACAGCTACTGCCGAACGTGCTGGATAAGGCTCTTTGAAGAACTCGGCATATACCTCGTTCATCGCTGCAAAGTTATCCATATCAGAAAGGAAAACGGTTGTCTTCACAACATGAGATAGGTCAACACCAGCTGACGCCAGTACGTTTTGTGCATTAGTAATTGATTGGCGAGTCTGTTCCTTCACACCTCCTTCAGCGAAAGCGTTGGTAGCTGGATCGATAGGAAGCTGACCAGATGCAAAGATGAAACCATTGGCTTCGATTGCCTGACTGTAAGGTCCAACTGCTGCAGGAGCCTTGTCTGTGTGTAATGCGTGCATGTCTTTAAGATTTAAAAAGGAGTTAGAGACGTTAAAGAAGTCATTAGGAGCAACGCTAACATCCCTATTCTCCATCTGTTAATACTGTTATTTACGGCTGTAAAATTACTATTTTTCTATAAAAGGAACAAAGCATAGCAGTGATTTTTATCGAATAACAACGAAGGAGAAAGGGCTTTTCAATTATTTTTCGCTACCTTTGTAGCACCAATCACATATACCACATAAGCTATATGAAAGAATTAGCTCTTAAGTACGGATGCAATCCGAACCAAACGCCTTCACGTATTTATATGGAGGAAGGCGAACTCCCTATCACTGTTCTTAGTGGGCGTCCAGGATACATCAACTTCCTCGATGCGCTCAATAGTTGGCAACTCGTTAAGGAATTAAAGGCTGCTACTGGACTGCCCGCAGCAGCTTCGTTCAAACATGTTAGCCCTGCTGGTGCTGCCGTAGGACTGCCTCTTAGTGACACACTAAAGAAGATTTACTTCGTTGATGACGTCGACTTCGAGTTGACACCATTGGCTAGTGCATACGCAAGAGCACGTGGCGCCGACCGTATGTGTTCGTATGGCGACTTCTGTGCACTTAGTGATACTTGTGACAAGGAAACGGCTTTGCTCATCAAACGTGAGGTGAGTGATGGTGTGATCGCACCTGACTTTACACCTGAAGCACTAGACATTCTCAAGGCGAAACGCAAGGGTGGTTACAACGTTATAAAGATTGATCCGAATTACACTCCAGCCCCTATCGAGCACAAGCAAGTGTTTGGTATTACCTTTGAACAGGGCAGGAACGAGGTGAAACTAGATGATCCTGCGCTCTTCGAGAATATCCCTACAAAGAATAAAACGTTCACCGAAGAGGCAAAACGCGACCTTATTATTTCGCTCATCACACTGAAGTACACACAAAGTAACTCTGTTTGCTATGTGAAGGATGGGCAGGCTATCGGTATCGGAGCCGGTCAGCAAAGTCGTATTCACTGCACTCGTTTGGCTGGTAATAAGGCTGATGAGTGGTGGTTGCGTCAATGTCCAAAGGTGATGAACCTACCTTTCAAGGAGGGTATTCGTCGTGCCGATCGTGATAACACCATCAATGTTTACATCTCAGATGAGTATGAGGACGTATTGCAAGAAGGGGTTTGGCAACAGTTCTTTACCACTCGCCCAGAGCCTCTCACACGTGAGGAACGCAAGGAATGGATTGCTAAGAACACAGGAGTAGCACTCGGCTCGGATGCTTTCTTCCCCTTCGGTGACAACATCGAACGTGCCCACAAGAGTGGAGTGGAGTATATTGTGCAGGCTGGTGGCAGCATTCGTGACGACCATGTCATCGATACTTGCGATAAATATGGTATCGCAATGGCATTCACAGGAGTACGTTTATTCCATCATTAAACCGATTTTGTATGAGCGAGATAGATGATATTATAGAAGGAGGAATGGTCTTCCGAGGTGCATCAAAGCCCAAGAATGATGATGGGAAAGTAAAGACTAAAGCCAAGAAGAAGAAGTATATTACAGGTGCACACGGCTCTGGCAGTGCTAAGCAAAAGGCTAAGTACCGCCAGCAAAGAGCCAATCGTCACAAGTAATAGGCTTTTCTCTGCGACTTAGGTAAGTCCTTTTAGCATTATAAAAAGAGTAAGGAGGCAGAAGATGAAGTACCCAATTGGATTACAGAGTTTCGAGAACATACGGCGAAGTAAGTTCTTGTATATAGACAAGACCGATATGGTTTATCAACTCGTAATGCAAGGAGGTTGCCACTTTCTAATGCGTCCGCGCCGCTTTGGTAAGAGTCTTCTCGTATCAACCTTAGAGGCTTACTTCTCTGGAAAGAAGGAACTCTTTGCAGGCTTAGCCATTGACTCTTTGGAGAAGGAATGGGCTAGTTACCCTGTTCTACACCTCGACTTTAATCCTGAGGATTATTCACGAAAAGGTGCATTAGAGCTTCGCTTGACGCTTGCTATCACCCAATGGGAGAGCATCTATGGGCGTTATGAATTAGAGAAAACGCTTTCTCAACGCTTTGAAGGTGTAATAGAACGAGCCTATAAGAAGACCGGTAAGCAGGTAGTTATCCTAGTGGATGAGTATGACAAACCGCTCTTGCAAGCCATAGGGAACAATGAGTTACAGGCTGACTATCGTGGTTTATTGAAGTCGGTCTATGGTGCTTTGAAGTCACAAGACCGCTACATCCGCTTCGCCTTACTCACTGGTGTAACGAAGTTCGGCAAGGTTAGCGTCTTTAGCGACCTCAACAACCTGCAAGATCTATCAATGGATGAGGAGTACCAAGCACTTTGTGGCGTTACGCAAGATGAGTTAGAAACCATCTTCGCAGAGCCTATCAAGCAACTTGCCACTAAGTATAAACTATCCGTGGAAGAGGCACTTTGCCGATTAAAAGAACGATATGATGGCTATCACTTCGTGGAGAATGGCATTGGAATCTATAATCCTTTTAGCTTGCTAAACACCTTCAAACGACTGCAATTCGGTAGTTATTGGTTTGAAACGGGTACACCCACTTACCTCGTGGAGTTGCTGAAACAGGACAATTACAGGCTGCCCAACTTGACGAAAGAGGTATCAACTGCGGATGTTCTCAACTGTATTGATACGGCTTCAAACAACCCTATTCCTGTCCTTTACCAGAGTGGTTACCTCACCATTAAAAGCTTTGATGAGGAGTTCGGGGAGTATCGCTTGGGCTTTCCTAATAAGGAAGTTGAGGAGGGATTCACACGTTTCTTGCTGCCTTATTACACTGGTTTGCGCAATCCAGAGACGCCTTTTTCAATGGGCGAGTTCGTGCGTGACCTTCGTTCGGGACGTCCAGAAGACTTCATGCAACGCATGGCAACACTCTTTGCAGACACCGACTATAAGATTGTGGGTAACTCGGAACTATACTTCCAAAACGCTTTCTATCTTATAGCAAAGATGATGGGATTCTATACAAAGGTGGAACGCACGACCAGTAATGGGCGTATGGACTTGACGATAGAGACGAATGATTACATCTATATTGTCGAGTTTAAACTTGATGGTTCGGCTGATGTTGCACTGCAGCAAATCGATGAGAAAGGTTATGCTCAACCCTTTGCAATGGACAAGCGACAGCTCTTCAAGATTGGTGTTAACTTCTCGCTTGAGAAGAGATGTATAGACAAATGGCTGATAGCATAAGCCGTCCTAGCACATAATAAGCCCTACTTTCAACAGGATTAAAGGGATGTGTCGAGGTGTAAACCACCCTCCGCACATCCCTTTAAGTATCTCCCGTCGCCTCTCATAAGTATCTCTTGCACCCTTCAGAACGTTACTCTATTAGATTATACAGGCGTGTAGAAGGAATTATACAAGTGTGTATAATCAATTATACAGACGTGTATAATAAGTTATACAGACGTGTATAACCAATTATACAAACGTGTATAACCCACGACCCAGCGGTTCTAATGGAACGTACTGATACTGGGATGTGGGAGACGGACATACTTAGTCTTAACTTGCAAGGCTATCTATAAGTTACATCCAACATACTTTAATGCGATAAAGGGAAGTAAGGTAATACTGATGTGACCATAAGTAGCCCATCAAGAGAGGCTCTCTTGCAATGCAAGAAGGCGTTTCTTTGATGTAAAGGGAGGCTTTCTTTGATGTGAAGAAACGCCCCCTTCATTTGCAAGCCATGGTCTTCACTCCCCTCTCCATTCGGTGAGAGATTGGGGAGTGAGGCTCTTCCTTTCCCCTTTGGGGAGGTTGGGCAGGGTTATCTCATCCGTATGTTCCGTGATTAGAGTATGTCAGCAATACGGATGTTAGGCGTTATTTCAAATGGGAAGAATGTAGTTGTTTGATATAACGGAACGTTGCTAACATGGGTTGGGATAGTGCTAATGAATCGTTATACAGCGAGTCGCGCAGCGTAATTACACCTTTCTTACGACTTTGCTGGACGTGTCGGAGGGCTATACTCCCTACTGCCTCCTCCCAGAAATAATCGTCTCCACCAACACTAATCATGCTTGTGTCATTGTAAGTTTGCAATAAAACCTGCTCCACATGAGGGTTCTTTCGTCTTATCAAGGCGTCCAATGCGGAGAGACGAACAACGGGCGAATAACGATGATGGGTATAAGTTAGGAGTTGAGAATCGGTGCAAAGGCTGTCTAACAAGTCTTGAACACGCGGATAGGCAACTGCCTTTCTACGCTTCATAAAGGCTGTGTCGACCTTAGCCAACAAGCTATCATAATTGTAAGAGCACCTTGCTGTCTCCGTTAGTGTATAGTCATCGAAGTGACCCGACCAATTCAATAGGAATAAGACCTTGCTTAATTGTCCTTGACGGTTATCTGTACAGGACAATAGCAAGGCACTGATTACGAAGATAAAGACGAGTTTCCTCATTCCTGTTAAGCATTAGAAGTGAAGAAACTAGCGCAGAGCTATACCCGTATAAATGGTTCCGAAACTCTCTTTGAGGATTCGTGCCGAGAAGAAGTCATCGGCATTGTCGTAGGTACAAATAGCTGATTGAAGGATGTTCGAGGTGGGAACTCCCATCTCTTCAAGCTGTAGTTGGTTACAAAGAGGGAGGTCTATATGCCACTTCTCGTGCCTCTTTGCAATACGATCCATAGGGAAGTTCGCTGTGGCGAAGGCGTCATATACCTCCTGCCCTACCTCAAAGTTCTTCTCAGATATGCAGGGTCCAATAACGACTTTAAGCTCTGCTGGCTTCGTATCATATTGCTCCATCATGTGCTTCAAGGTGTGTTGTGCGATACGCTGCACCGTCCCTCTCCACCCTGCATGGGCTGCTCCAATGGCGTGATGAGTGGGGTCGTAGAAGAGAACAGGGACGCAATCGGCAGTGTGCACACCAATGCAAACATTACAACAATCGGTAATGACGGCATCTTTCCCCTCTTCCTTTTCTGCTTGTTGAGCCTTTGATAATTGGAAGAACTCGCTTGTTACGATCAGACAATGGGCTTCGTGTATCTGATGAAGGCGCACAAATCTATCCGCCTCAACCCCTATCTCGGTTGCTACAGCTTGTAAGTTTGTGGCAACAGCAGTAACATCATCCCCACGATGAGGGTTGATATTCAGCGTAGCAAGCTGTCCCTTGCTGACACCACCATGCCGAGTTGTGCTGAAAGCAACAACCCCTTTGGCAATGTCATAATAGTGTAATACGGGCTTAATCATTGGTATATTCAAAGTCATCAAGGTCTTCCACCTCATCCAATTCATCGATACCAACCTCCTCAACATCGTCGATGTCGGCATCTTCAGCAGCCAATTCCGCAGCGAAACGACTCATATCTTTATCGCGATGAACGAGTGTATCCTCTGAAGTTATGTCTTGCAACTTATTGCTTTCAGCGTTTAGTTCTTTCCAAAGAACGTCCTTTAAATCATCAATTCCTTGACCAGTTACAGCCGAAATGAATACTACAGGGAGGTCATCGGGTAATGTTTCTTTGAGCATTTCGATGAGTTCCTCGTCTAGTAAGTCGCACTTCGTAACCGCTAAGACACGATGTTTATCGAGCATCTCAGGGTTGAATTGCCTTAGTTCATTGAGTAGAATCTCATATTCCTTCTTGATATCATCCGTATCACCAGGCACCATAAAGAGTAAGAGCGAGTTGCGCTCAATATGACGAAGGAAGCGCAAACCGAGTCCCTTTCCTTCGCTAGCTCCCTCGATAATACCCGGTATGTCAGCCATCACGAAACTCTGATTATCACGATAGCTAACAATGCCCAACGATGGTTCCATTGTAGTGAAAGGGTAATTGGCAATCTTTGGTTTCGCACTTGAAAGCGATGATAACAAGGTTGACTTACCGGCATTGGGGAATCCAACAAGGCCCACATCGGCTAAGAGTTTAAGCTCAAGTATAACCGTCATCTCCTGCATTGGCTCACCCGGTTGGGCGTAACGTGGAGCCTGGTTTGTCGATGTTCTGAATTGGAAATTGCCCAATCCTCCTCGTCCACCTTTCAACAACATCACCGTCTGCCCATCGTGCATAACATCGCAGACATACTTTCCTGTCTCGGCATCATATACCACCGTACCACATGGGACATCAATATAAACATCCTTACCATCCGTTCCGTGGCACTTATCACGGCCTCCATTGCCTCCATGTTCGGCGTAGACATGACGCTGATACTTCAAGTGAAGCAATGTCCAATAGTTATGGTTACCACGCAGATAAACGCTCCCGCCTTTACCTCCATCACCACCATCAGGGCCGCCATTAGGGTTATACTTCACATGACGAAGGTGCATAGAGCCTCTTCCACCCTTACCTGATCGACAGTAAATCTTTACATAGTCTACGAAGTTACTATCCATTGTATATATTTAAAGGGAAGCCTCCCCAAGCCCCTCCAAAGGAGGGGATGTCTGATTACCTCAAGTGGTAACTTAAACATCCCCTCCTTTGGAGGGGCTTGGGGAGGCCTTAGTTATTATAGTTGTTCTATAACCTCTGCAATTCTATTGAATATCTCATCAACAGTACCTAAGCCTTCTACATGATGATGAATGCCCTCACCCTCATACCATTCAATCAATGGTGAGGTCTGTGTGTGGTAAACATTAAGACGCTTCTTGATTGTCTCTTCGTTATCATCAGAACGACCGCTTTGCTGTCCACGGAGTACCAAACGCTGCATTAACTCGTCCTCTGGTACGAACAACTCAATCATTGCAGCAACATTATGACCACGCTCTGCTAACATCTTCTTCAGTGCTTCCGCTTGTGGAATTGTACGTGGGAAACCATCAAAGATAACACCCTTGTGCTCTTTACCAAAACTATCATAAACACTTGCAAGGATGTCTACCATCAACTCATCTGGTATAAGCTGACCATTGTCAATGTAGCCTTTTGCAGTCTTACCTAACTCTGTTCCGTTCTTGATTTCATTACGAAGTACATCCCCAGTAGAGATGTGTTCAAAACCATACTTCTCAATCATCTTGTCGCTCTGAGTACCCTTTCCAGCACCAGGCGCACCAAAAATAACAATATTCTTCATTATTCTTTAATCTTTTACAAGCGTATAAATATCTCTTAAATTACGACCCTCTTGGTCATAGTCGAGCCCATAACCTACAATAAAATCATTAGGTATCTCAAACGCTGCATACTCTATATTCAATGGGACTGTGAGCTTACCAGGCTTCAACAATAAGGTGCAGATGTGAAGACCAGCAGGCTTGTGGGCTCTCAATGTATCTAACATTCGTTCCATAGTAGCACCTGTATCGACAATATCTTCTACTATGATAACCTCACGACCACTAATATCATTGTTCAGACCTATCACCTCTTTAATGGCTCCAGTAGAGCTTGTTCCTTGATAAGATGCCAACTTCACGAAGGATATCTCACATGGAATTGTGATGTTCTTCATTAAGTCTGATGCATACATGAAGGAGCCGTTCAATACCGCAAGAAAGAGCGGAGTCTTTCCCTCAAAATCCTTATTAATACGATTAGCTACCTGCTTTACTCTCTCTAGAATCTCTCTTTCAGGAAGGGATGTCTCGAACGTTTTATCCTTAATAGTTACACGACTCATGATGATATAAATCTTTATTTTCCGCAAAATTACGAAATTTATAGCAAACAGACATATCCGATTAGCATTAATTTTGTAATTTTGCCATCAGTATGAAGATATTTACAAGCGCCCAGATACACGAACTGGACAGATATACAATAGAGCATGAACCCATCAAGTCGATTGACTTAATGGAGCGAGCAGCCAAAGCCATCACTCATGCAATCACTGAGGAATGGACCACTCACACGCCTGTTGTGGTCTTTGCTGGTCCTGGCAACAATGGAGGAGACGCCCTTGCAGTGGCTAGATTGCTGATAAATGAGGGGTATAAAGTTAAGACTTATCTCTTCAATATCACGAATCATCTCTCTGATGATTGTGTACTGAATCGACAGCGTTTGCTTGATGGTAAGCACGCAAAAGACCTCATTGAAGTAACTGCCAAGTTTGATCCTCCAGAGCTTACAGCCGACATGCTTGTTGTCGATGGGCTCTTCGGTTCAGGATTAAACAAGCCTTTAGCCGGTGGATTTGCATCTTTGGTGAAGTACATCAATCAAAGTCCTGCAAAGGTTGTAAGTATAGATGTGCCATCTGGATTGATGTCCGAGGACAATACTTATAACGTACGAGCGAATATCATCCATGCGTATCTTACACTTACACTACACGAACGGAAGTTGTCTTTCCTATTTGGAGATGCACAGCAGTTTATCGGTAAACTAAAAGTTCTCGATATACGACTTAGTCCCGAATACATCCAAAAGACGGAAGCTCAATACCATGTCCTCGAAGAGAATGACATTCGTTCTCGCCTCCTTCATCGCGATGACTTCGCCCACAAAGGCAATATGGGTAATGCTCTTATCGTTGCTGGAAGCTATGGAATGGCAGGTGCAGCAGTCCTTGCCACACGTGCTTGCTTGCGTAGTGGAGTTGGTAAGGTAACAGCCATCACACCGAAGAAGAACTATGATATCATGCAGATAGCTGTCCCCGAGGCAGTACTTCAAATGGATCATGAAGAGACCGCTTTCACTGAAGCAGTAGACACTGATGGCTTCGACGCATTAGGTATCGGACCAGGCTTGGGACGCCAGGAAACGACTGCAATAGCGATGATTGCACAGATTCGACGTGCACAGTGTCCTATCGTGGCGGACGCTGATGCCTTGAATATTCTTGCTAGTCATCGTGCATGGATGCAGCAGTTACCAAAGGGAATCATCATGACTCCACATCCAAAAGAGCTTGATCGACTAACGGGATCACCCGCTAATGCCGACTATGAACGTCTACATCGAACATGCGAACTCGCTAAGTCTTTGCAGGCTTACATCATATTAAAAGGTCACAATAGTGCACTTTGCTTACCCAACGGAAACGTATTCTTCAATCCAACTGGTAACAGTGGAATGGCAACAGCAGGTAGTGGTGATGTGCTCACAGGTATCATTACCGCCCTTCTTGCACGTGGTTATCATCAGCAGAATGCCTGCATGGTTGGCATGTATTTGCATGGTCTTGCTGGCGACCTTGCCGCTAAAGAACTTGGCAAAGAGAGTCTTGTTGCAAGTGACATCATAGACCATCTTCCACAGGCTTTCCAATACTTAGAGGATTAAATAGTCGAGACAATCCTCTTGGCAAGAACTTGCATAAAAGAATATTTCGTAATTTTGCTGACTATATGGTAATCATGTATTACAGAAGAAAGATTATTTTAGCTTTATTAGAGACACTCAACAGAGATGTCTCTGCCAAAAGCATGCAAAAATATCTTTTTCTTTTCACCCGAAAGCAAACAATTGATAAGACTTTTGATTTTTAAGAACCTGTTACTACAGATATTACATTCTTATATTACCCTGTATTCCATACCTGTTTACTCTGCTTTAACCCGTGTTCCTCCATCTTATACAAAAGCCTCACCCCGTTAGGCACCCCCCTCTCTGTAGGAGAGGGGCTGGGGGTGAGGCTGTACCACAGGAGCGAGAGAACCAAATTAATACACTAGTTTTGAAAGACATTAATTTCACAATTAATATAATCGAGTTGTCTTATTACAGAACGATTGATACCCTGAATCAATCTAAAAAATGCTCCCGTGGCACGTTTATCTAAAAGCAGAACCTGTCATAAGAAATGTGTTCTTATATCATTCTGCCTAAAGCCTTGTCCTTCTGCTACAATGTTCCTCTAAGCAACGCAAAAAATTCTTCGCGAAGAAAATTAAAATTGTTCGCGAAGAATTTCGAATTTCTTCGCGAACAATTTTTTTGTTGTTTTAGCAGAATCTCAAAAATCCGTTATCATCCTTCTGTTACAGGACCTGAAGGCTCCGTTCCTTCTGCTTTCTTTTTCTCTTTCTTTCCTTTCTTTTCTTTCTTCTCCTTTGGTGCTACTTGTTCATACGTAACATCATTCAGAGTGAAATACTTCGCAGAAGCAAGGAACTTTATAACAGGTTTCTCGATATGCTGTTGTGCACGAAACTGCTCAACAGTCTCTACTGCCTTGCTCTTAAACGAGGGTGTCAACGTTCCCATGTCACCAAACTCCACAATGTCACCATTGGCAACGATGTCACGGGCGGTCTCGCTTGCAAGATTCAGCACGGCTGCCACCTCCTGCGCATTAAAGGTTGTTGACTTAGCAATGCGTTCGCAAAAGTTGCGGAAGTCTACACGGTGCCTACCAGTTGGACGAGCAACAATAACAGTCTTTCCAGCCTGCTTGCCGATGTTCAGCTTCTGCTCTCTCAAGAAAAATTGAATTGGTTTGTTAGCCATATCATCTTTAAGGTGGTCTCTCTTTATGATAGCTCCGCAGGCTCGAGACCTTTTAGCCCACGGAGCATTTGTAAGTGATATTATTACAAATTACTAGAGTTTCATCTTTTTCTATTGTTTCGTAGTCTACTCTCTTTTTACTCAAACTTCCAAGCATTCATAATATTATGTACGCGAGTGAGGTCGGAAGATATAGATAATTCTAATTCGTTGTTATCATTCATGAAATAAACAAAGCCAAATGCACTACTGCCACTAAAGGTACTAGCAGCATTAGCAGAAGAAGACCAGAAAGAAGCATTTTGGCCAGTCATATAAAAACGTTTTGAACTAGGGTCGTCATTTGCCATTCCAATGGCTGGTAAGAAAAAGTAGTCATTAATATCTCCAGAAGAAGGAGGAGTCTGATTTGTAATCTTCCGACTGAGATTTACGTTAGAAGTAGCAATTCTCCAATCCGTATTATCTGGTGCTTTATTTTCAATATCAGATATTGTCTTACCGTTATCGCTTGCTATCTTTGCTTTCTTTTTTAACCAAAAGCCTCCTTTACGTAAGTGTCCCATACAAGTCCAAAGGATATCTGCATCAAAACGAGAATCTCCCTTTTCTGCATACCACGCAAGCTCATTTGCATTTGGGCAATCTTTACAGAGATTAACCGCATCATTACGAACGCCAGCACCGGCATCATACATATTTGCAGCACGTGGAGGAGTAACAGGGGCTTTTAGTTCATCATAGTGAGGGAAAGGATTGGTATCAACCACTGGTTGCCAACGATCAGCAGGATTAGCAGCATTCCATTCATGCCCTACCCAATAGTCTGCCTGTGCATCCCAATAACAACGTGTTGCCTCATAATCTCTCACATCAAGATTAGCCGTCATGTCGTAGTACGTATTCTTATTGTAGGTAAAAGATGTTAGATCTTTTGTGATAGTACCCTCTACATTGTCAACAAGACTTTTTATCCAATAACGTACTCTGAGTGTATGTGTACCTGGCTTAATATGCATGTAGATCTTGTCAGCAGTAGATGCAGATGTTGCACTGGTCAACGAAAAGCCATTAGTGTATGCACCGCTACCTGTAGTAATGATATTAATCTCTTTGTCAGTTCCACTACCTGTCAGTTCACCTGTAGTTGGTTTAAGAGTATACGTTCCTGTAATATTGTTATCTGAAATTACTTCTATCTTTGTCAAATAGCAATTGTTCAAGGCTGTATTACCTGTATAAGGCTGAAAAACAAGAATTGCAGCTTGATGGTCAAGCGTGAAATGGAAATTATTTGCTCTTTTTGCGTCAGCTGTACCACAATCACCTGATACGCCGAAGTGTGCAGTACTATTGGGCTCTGTCTGACTTTGTGTTGCTGGGATCGTTACATTGTTATCTGTTCCATTCTTACCAGGATAATAAATCTTATAAGAAGCTTTATCTGTGAATTTGCCAGGAACTTTAAACTTAAAAGATGCCACCTTGCCAGTAGGGGCGTTATTGCTTACCTGCCAAACATTGTCATCGTCCTGCACGTAAATCTTGTCGCCAGCTTCCCAATAGAAAGCGCCGCTGTTATAATCCATCGTTGTGCGCGTCTCTGGTCTGCCACCAACAAACTCTGTAAAGTTCTTATCATTGTCTGTATCTTTGCCGTTCTGCGCCACATCTTCGCTAGCACAAGAAACTGCTGCTAATGCCATCGTGCAAAGAGCTGCAAAGGACAATAAGCGAATCTTAAATAATTGTTTTGTTCTCATCATTACTTTTTACTTTGTCTTTTTCTTGTTTATAACTCTCTTTTCTTAATCTTCCCAAGAAGGAATGTTTTGTTCATCGCTTTCTTCCTCATCTTCTTGCCAAATTGTTGCAGCTTTCGCCCCAGCAGGACCTACTGCATGGTGGGCTGGGTTGTGCTGACCTGGCATGGACGTTTGCATAAAATCAGTAGCTTCGTTTACTTGGATTATCATACACTCTGGTGTAGAATAACTCTTCTTTACTTGCTTTTTTCTCATTACTTCATTGATTAAAATAGTTGTTATTTCGTTCTTATTTTGCTTTAAATAGAGTTCGCAAAAGGACACAAAAAAAGAACAAAGGAAACTTCTAAAAGTCCTTTGTTTACAGGGTTTGCGGCACGCTTCGCGCGCGCGTACGCGAGAAGAAAAAAATGTGTAATTTACGTCTGCTCTACTAGAGAGAGAGAGAGAGAGAGAGAGAGTATACAAATATTTGGAACTACCAAATAATTTGCAGCCTTTTTCTCATCTTTTTTTGTTAGAGAATCAAATGTACGAACAACCGTACCTATACCTTTATTATATAGGGCTGCGTACTGCTGATAATTATGATTCTTTGTAATTCTCATCTGCTTTTTGATAAGTCGACGGCAAAGGTAATAATAAAAATTAAAAGGAACAAATAAAATAAGAAGAAGTATCATATAAAAAGAAAAGCGATAGCACCCAATAAGGGCACTACCGCCATCTTTTACTATATGGTAATTCTAATCTACAACTGTAAATTAATCACAGTTAACGAGCTTGTTGTCAGAACCGAGAACATCTGTGATCTTATGCTTGTAAAGGTCTTCCATGTACTCACGAGCCTTTCCGCAGTACTGACGTGGGTCGAAGTACTCTGGGTGCTCATCGAATGTCTGACGTACACCTGCAGTAAATGCAAGACGTGAGTCAGAGTCGATGTTGATCTTACATACAGCACTCTTAGCTGCCTGACGGAGCTGATCTTCTGGAATACCAACAGCGTTTGGCAACTTACCACCGTGCTCGTTGATGATGTCAACATACTCCTGTGGAACAGAAGAAGAGCCGTGAAGAACGATTGGGAAGCCTGGGAGCTGCTTCTCGATGGCTGCGAGAACGTCGAAAGCCAATGGAGGAGGAATCAAACGACCAGTCTTCGGGTCACGTGTACACTGCTCTGGAGTGAACTTGTAAGCACCATGAGAAGTACCAATAGAGATAGCCAATGAGTCACAACCAGTGCGAGTAGCGAAGTCAACAACCTCTTCTGGCTTTGTATAGTGTGATACCTCAGCTACAACATCATCCTCAACACCAGCGAGAACACCAAGTTCTGCCTCTACAGTTACGTCGAACTGATGTGCATACTCTACTACCTTCTTTGTCAAAGCGATATTCTCCTCGTATGGAAGAGCAGAACCATCAATCATTACAGAAGAGAATCCGAAGTCTACACAAGACTTACATGTCTCGAAGCTATCACCATGGTCTAGGTGAAGAACAATCTCTGGATGATGGCAACCCAACTCCTTTGCGTACTCTACAGCACCCTCTGCAAGGTAACGAAGTAAAGTCTGGTTAGCATACTTGCGGGCACCCTTAGATACCTGAAGGATAACTGGTGACTTTAGTTCTGATGATGCCTTGATGATTGCCTGAAGCTGCTCAAGGTTATTGAAGTTGAATGCTGGGATTGCATAACCGCCTTTGATTGCTCTCTTGAACATATCACGTGTGTTCACGAGACCTAATTTCTTGTAATCTACTACTGCCATAATTAATTATGTTTTAATAATGAAATAAGTCAATACCTATTGTTACTTGCAAAAGTACGACATTATTTTCTGATAGCCAAGATATGATAGCTATTAAATGAAGTGCAAGTGTTAAATTGCGTAATTAACGATTACCTGGACTCGACTTATATGTATCTTTGCATACAAATGACTAATGATTAAGTGTAAAGGATATATGAAGTATAAGATGATTGTGCTCGATCTCGATGGCACACTGACGAATAATAAGAAGGAGATAACGCCTAAAACGAAGGAAGCTCTTATGCAAGCGCAGGCAAAGGGCGTGCATATTGTATTGGCATCGGGGCGTCCCACTTACGGAATTATGCCTCTTGCTGAGGAGTTGGAACTAAAGACTCATGGCGGATTCATCCTCGCTTACAACGGAGGAAAGATTATTGACTGCACGAACAATCGTGTTTTATTTGAACAGAAGTTGGATGAGAAGCTCGTTCCCATGCTCTACGAAGGGGCGAAGAAGGCTGGTTTACAGATTCTAACTTACCAAGGTGAGGGTATTGCAGCCACTCAAAAGGATGATAAATATGTACAGATTGAGGCGCACATCAATAAGATGCCCGTCGTTCAATACGATGACTTCCTCCGCCAACTAGTCTATCCTATTAATAAATGTCTGATTGTTGGCGAACCAACTAAGCTCCATCAACTAGAGTTAAGTCTACTTGCTCAACTGAAAGGACAGATGGAACTCTATCGTTCAGCCGATTACTTCTTAGAGTGTGTGCCCTTAGGTATCGACAAAGCGCAGTCGCTCAACCGCTTAATCACTACACTCGGTATCACCCAAGAGGAGGTTATTGCTTGTGGCGATGGCTATAATGACCTGAGTATGATACGCTTTGCAGGACTCGGGGTAGCTATGGCAAACGCTGCAAAAGACATTCAATCCGAAGCCGATTACGTAACATTATCCAACGAAGAAGATGGGGTTGCACATGTTGTTGAGCAATTTATTCTTGCAGAGTAAAAGCCTCATCAAGCCCTTTCTAAAGCCTCACCCCCGCCCCCTCTCCGAATGGAATAACCCCACCCAGCCTCCCCAAAGGGGAGGAGTGCCTAACGGGAGCCGGTTAGGAAAAGGCATTCTTAATACAAAGAGGGCGTTTCTTCGATGTGAAGAGACGCCCTTTTCATTGCAAAGAAACGCCCTCTTCAAATTGAGAAGGGTGTTTCCTTAATTTCAAAATACAATTACCTCTATCCCCCCTTACCACTCTCTTCCATCCTACTAACAGTTTTCACTCCCCTCTCTATTCGGAGAGGGGCTGGGGGTGAGGCTCTTCTTCATCTGCAAATAATAGTTTTCACTCCCCTCTCTATTCGGAGAGGGGCTGGGGGTGAGGCTCTTCTTTATCTGCAAACAATGGTTTTCACTCCCCTCTCCATTCGGAGAGGGGTTGGGGGAGAGGCTGTAGAGGGGTTGGGGGTGAGGCTGTTCTTTATTTGAAAGAGAGCTTTTCTGCCATACTCGCTGCGGCTCTTCTACCATCACCCATAGCGAGGATAACAGTCGCACCACCACGTACAATGTCACCACCAGCATATATCTCTGGACGTGAACTCTGCATCTGGTCGCTGACAACTATCGTGTTCTTACGACCTAACTCAAGCCCTTCAATAGACTTCGGAACCAACGGGTTCGGTGAAACTCCTACTGCCACAATCACTTGATCGCACTCCACAGTCACCGTCTCACCCGTTACCTCTGGACGTCGACGCCCACTAGCATCAGGCTCACCAAGCCTCATCACATCCAATACTGCAGCACAGACGCGACCCTTCTCATCGGCTTTGTACGATTGAGGATTATGTAACGTGAGGAAATGGACACCCTCTTCTTTGGCGTGTTTCACCTCCTCCAGGCGTGCAGGCATCTCTGCTTCTGAACGTCTGTATACCAATGTCACATCTGCCCCAAGACGCTTAGCTGTACGGCAGGAGTCCATCGCTGTGTTGCCTCCTCCTATAACTAGAACCCTCTTACCTATTATGAGTGGCGTATCCGTTTCGGGGTTAGCTGCATCCATGAGGTTTACTCTCGTGAGGTATTCGTTACTAGAGAGTATGTTGATAGAGTTCTCTCCTTCAATGCCCATAAAGTTCGGTAAGCCAGCTCCGGAACCTACAAATATGCCTTTAAAACCCATCTCCTTCAATTCGTCAATACTGATAGTCTTACCCACAATCGTGTCTGTTTGGAAGTGGACACCCATACGTCGGAGGTTCTCAATCTCTACATCTACTATCCTGTTAGGGAGGCGGAACTCGGGGATACCATACTTGAGTACGCCACCGATCTCATGTAGTGCTTCGAACACATAAACCTCATATCCACGCTTTACCATATCGCCTGCAAAGCTCAAACCAGATGGTCCTGAACCCACAACAGCTACCTTGATACCATTCGAGGGGGCTACTTTTGGTAAGGTCATCTGCCCACTCTCACGCTCATAGTCGGCTGCGAAACGCTCGAGATAACCAATGGCTACAGCGGGAGAGTTCATCTTTAGATGGATACAACGGCTCTCGCACTGCTTTTCCTGTGGGCATACACGACCGCAAACAGCGGGCAATGCCGATGTTTCCTTTAGTATGCTAGCTGCCTGAAGGAAGTCTCCATGCTCTATATGTTTGATGAAGTCGGGGATATGAATGCCCACTGGGCACCCTTCCACACACGTTGGTTTCGGGCAATCGAGGCATCGCTTCGCCTCTTGCATAGCCATTTCGGGGGTCAAACCGATGTTCACTTCCTCCAAACGGGTCGTTGCACGATAGGCAGGATCAAGTTCTGGCATCTGCACACGAGGGATGGCTGTACGCTCCTTAGGCTTCAACTCCTTGCGAAGAGCTTTGCGCCAAACCTCTTCGGGTTCGTTTGCCTCATCGGTAGAAACGTTGTTTTTGTCGATAGAAGATGATTTCTCACCATCCACAGAAGCCTCATCTCCTACATTATTAATAGACGAACTAGAATGGTCAGAACCCTTCTTATCAGCAGGATTAGGCACAGCCATGTCCTTAGCCTCAATCTCCTTGAAGGTGCCCATACGCTTAAACATCTCGTCCCAATCGACTAAGTCGCCGTCAAACTCTGGTCCGTCAATGCAGACAAACTTGGTCTTTCCACCGATAGTCAATCGACAAGCACCACACATTCCAGTGCCATCCACCATGATAGTATTCAGTGATACATCGTTTGGAATGCCGTATTTCTTTGCCAAGAGTGAGGTGAATTTCATCATAATAGGAGGTCCAATCGCCAACACCTTATCGACATGCTCACGTTGAATCACCTTCTCAACTCCCACCGTGACAACGCCCTTCTCACCATAAGAACCATCATCCGTCATGATGATCACCTCGTCAGAGTACTGTCGAACATCGTCCACCATGATAACAAGTTCCTTGCTTCTTCCTGCCAAAACAGATATTACCTTGTTGCCAGCTTGCTTAAGAGCTGTGAGGATGGGGAGTATCGCTGCAATACCAATACCACCTCCCGCGCATACGACTGTACCGTATTTCTCAATGCGAGAAGGGGTGCCCAAAGGACCGACAATATCGACTATCTCGTCTCCAACCTTTAGTTGGCAAAGCTTCGTCGAAGAGCGTCCCACCTCTTGAATAACCATTGTCAACGTGCCCTTCTGGGCGTCAGCTTTGGCAATGGTGTATGGTACTCTCTCACTGTGATGATCAACACGTACGATGATAAAGTTGCCTGGTCGACAACTACGAGCTATGAGTGGTGCCTCTACTTCAATACAAAACACCTTCTCAGAAAACTGCTTCTTGCTTATAATCTTGTTCATAGTCTAAAGGGCTCATCCACGTCCCCTCTCCGCTTGGAGAGGGGGGATTAGGATCCACGAGGGATGAGTTTTGTTAAAAGGTTGATTGTTAGGTTATGTCTTGTTCGTTGTTCCGTATTAGTGGGCTAAGGCTTAGTCCATCTTATCGTCGAGCATTTCAAAGCCGCAATAAGGTACGAGCACCTTCGGAACACGTATACCCTCTGGGGTTTGATTGTTCTCTATGATTGCCGCAACAATGCGTGGTAAGGCAAGTGCCGAACCATTCAGTGTGTGGCACAACTCTATCTTCTTATCCTCTGCATGACGGTAACGACAATGCAAACGATTCGCTTGGTAACTCTCGAAGTTAGATACACTTGACACCTCCAACCAGCGTTCCTGCGCTGCACTCCATACCTCGAAATCATAGCAGATAGCCGATGTGAAGCTCATATCGCCACCGCAGAGACGAAGGATGTGATAGGGTAATTCGAGCTTTTTCAATAGACCTTCTACATGGTTCAACATCTCATCCAATGACTCATAAGAGTGTTCTGGCTTATCGATGCGCACGATCTCCACCTTATCAAACTGGTGTAGACGATTCAGTCCACGCACGTCTTTTCCATAGCTACCAGCCTCTCGACGGAAGCAAGCAGAGTAAGCACAACGCTTAATCGGAAGCTCTTTCTCGTCAAGAATCTCATCACGGAATATGTTGGTAACAGGCACCTCTGCCGTTGGAATCAAGTATAGATCATCGAGGTTAGCATGGTACATCTGACCCTCTTTATCAGGCAACTGACCAGTGCCAAGACCGGAGTCTTGATTAACAACCAATGGTGGTTGCACCTCAAGATAGCCGCTTTTTCGTGCCTCATCAAGGAAGAATGCCTCTAGAGCACGTTGGAATCTTGCCATCTTACCGATGTACAATGGGAAGCCAGCACCCGTTATCTTCACACCTAAGTCGAAGTCAACTAGGTTGAACTTCTTCAATAGATCCCAGTGGCATTGGGCGTCAGCTGGGAGGTTAGGCTTCGTTCCGCCCTCCTTAACAACAACGTTGTCGTTAGCGTCCTTGCCCTCTGGAACATCGTCGTTAGGGATGTTTGGAATGGTTAAGAGCACCTCGGTCATCTCCTTCTGGGCATTCTCCATGATCTCCTGGAGTGCTTTGTCGGCCGATTTAAGCTCTGCCACCTCTTCTTTTATATTGTTAGCTTCATCCTTCTTACCGTCCTTCATCAGTTGACCAATCTGCTTTGATAGTTGGTTCTGATGCTGTTTATTGGTGTCAAGTTTCTGCTGAGTCTCACGACGCAAGCGGTCATATTCCAATACTTTCTCTACTGCCTCACGTGCACCAGAGAAGTGTTTCTTCTCCAATCCTTTGATGACACGCTCTGTCTCTTCGCTTATAAGCTTTAATGTAAGCATATATCTATATCCTTTTTGATTGTTATTTATCTGAGAGCAAAGTTACAAAAATCTTCTAGAAGTCAATCATGTTTACTGCACTTATTTGCTGTTTAAGGGAGAGAAGCAGCCTATCTCGAACTTAGATAGAGCCTCACCCACGTCCCATCTACAGCCTCTCCCCCGCCCCCTCTCCGAATGGAGAGGGGAGTGAATACTATTGTTTGCAAATAAGGAAGAGCCTCTCCCCCAGCCCCTCTCCGAATGGAGAGGGGAGTGAAAACCATTATTTGCAGATAAAGAGGGCGCTTCTTTGATGCAAGGAAAGGCTCTCTTCGATAAGAAGAAACGCCCTTCTCCAATCGAGAAGGGCGTTTCCTTAATTTCAAAATACAATTACATCTATCTCCCCTTACCATCCTCTCTCATCCTACTAGCAGTATTCACGCCCCTCTCCATTCGGAGAGGGGACGGGGGTGAGGCTGTAGATGGGCTGGTGGTAAGCCTGTTATTGGACGGGGGTGAGGCTCTCCTTCTATACGATTTATTCGTTCATATAGCGTTGAACACGCGCATACATCAATTCATATTGCGACTTGAGTGTACTGTTACTCGTGGTCTTGATACGCTCAGCAAGGAGTGTTTTCAACTTCTGCGCATAGTGGAACACATACTCAGCAGTGCGGTCGATGGTCTCTGTCCACATCGTTTCTGGATCGCCATAACCCGTTCCGAAACCGAGGAAGGATACGTCTTCTTTGTCGTTGCGAAGGCTGCGCACCCTACCCATCTGCTTCACTTCCATAACGTTCGACCTAAGTCGTTCCACGTATAAACGCTCCATGGCAATATCGTCATCATCGAGTGACTCGTCACCTGCAATCGTCTTTCTCCATACGTTGTTATAGACATCCTCGTTATATTCCAAGGGCGAATAGGATGTGGAATCGGCATAGTAACTGAGTGCCAAACGTGCTGTTGCAGACATAGCCATCTCTTGTATGCCACTTGCCAACATCTTATAAGGGTGCGAATTAACCTGTGGCAATTTATCTTCAAGACTTGTTATCCCTCGTTTACCGAACTTTCGAGCCTCATCCAAGAGCCACATTGCAGCTGCACGTTGGCGTTCCTTTGATACGACTTCATAGCGTGGAAGCCCTGAAGACTCGGTCGTTTGATAGAGTTTGATACCGCCTATCAAGGCATAAACATTGCGTGAGTAACCATAAGCCTGAGACACTATTTGACGATAGAGTTTCGCCTTTCTAGCCCCGTCCTCACCATCTGGTATCCACTCATCAAAGTGCTGGAGGATGTATTCAAGGTTCTTCAACCCATAGGTACTCGACTTAATTGCATCGCTACCAAGGTCTTCCTCAATCGCAGTTGGGTCATAACGATAACGCGACTGTTGCAATCCATAACGATACATAGGGTCGGTTTCGTGTTGAGCCACAAGTTCCTGCAAAGGCTTAATATCGTCACGAAAGCCTTTAGAGTTAGGGAATACACGATAACCCCACTCTATGGCATACTTGTCATAGACGCCGAGAATAGGTGGCGTAAGCGATACGCCCTTATCAGAAGGCTGTGCAACGTAATTGAAACGGGCATAGTCCATGATAGAAGCTGTGGTGCCGTACTTCTGAGTGAAGTCCACTGAGCGTAACGAGTCAGTAGGTATAGCAGCTGATGCAGCCATATTGTGCATTAATCCAAGTGTATGACCCACCTCGTGACCAACGATATATTCGAGCGAAGCCTCAAGTATGCTATCAGGCATATTGAGCGTTCGAGCAGCTGGATCGAGCTGTGCTGTCTGGATAAAACGCCAACTATTAATAACGTTGACCACGTCGTTATAAACCAAGACAGTGGCTGTGATGATTTCACCCGTGCGTGGATCAATCCATGACGGACCCATTGCATTCTCCGTAGCAGTAGGCAAGTAACGTATGCAAGAGTACTTGAAATTATCTGGATCAAAGCTTGGGTCATCTGTTGGGAAGTCCCTTACCTGCATGACATTCTTAAATCCTATGCGTTCAAAAGCAGCGTTCCAACGCAGAACGGAGTTCCTAATTGCCTTCTTCCAAAGCGGTGGGAAGTTGTTGTCGATATAGTAAACAATCGGCTTCTTAGGCTCTGAGAGCTTCCCTGCAAAGTATGCGGCAGGGTCCTTCGGCTCTACTCGCCACCTATTAATAAAGCTCGCATGCTCAATGAGTCCATCGTTAACTATTGCCTTAGGAGTTAAGAAGTAACCTAGTCGGACATCGCTAAGTCGAGGTGTCATCTTATCCTCTGGCAATAGAGCTAATGTAAATTCAACACCGATGGATACCGGTTGATTACTGATTGCCACACTACCACTATTACCCGTCATGTTGGCTACGTAGTTACGTTCCATCTTAATACATGCGTTGGACTCAAAGGACTTTAACGCAGTAACCTTTATCCATTCGGGTTTCAATTCGGCATCCACTCTGTAAGGACCAGCTATCTTGGCGATAACAGGGAAATACTTACTTTCACGCAAGAAGAACGATGAGGCATCGAAGACGATACCACCTGTTTTCTTGTTACGAGCCTTGATTGGGAAGGAATAGAGGTCGAGGTTACGATAGTTAGTAGCCTCAGCTTCCTTTGCCATTGGCGTTGGTAAGGCATCAAGCAACTCTGAATTGACAGCCTGCATGACGATGGAACTATCCTTCTGAACGAATCGGATATGAGAAACAGAGCCTGCACGTGTACCTAATTCGGCATATTGCGGACTAGATACTGACGAGATGGTTGCCCCTAGCAACATATCACGATTGAGGGAAGAAGGGGGGAGTTCAACATAAAGTTTCTCTCCCGTTCGATAGAGAGAGACGAAAGGACCTCGAGCAGAATCGGTCTTCTCTTCTGTAAGGAGTCGCTCGTAAGCATCTTTCTTCACCACGGTTGTGGTTGTCTTTGTATCTTTCTTCTTCTTTTTAAAGAGTGGGAAAGCCTGCGCCGAGAGTGAGATACTTAGCAAGCCAACCGCTAGTAAGCTGATGGCAGCCGTTCTCTTAGATGGAATGAATAGTTTTCTCATTTCTTAACCTCCATTGTCTTGTTCACTTTGAAGAGCAACATCTCATAGTGGGTGCGTGCTTCTAAGGGCAAGTTAGCCTTTAGGCACTTCTCCAAAGCTGGTTTTAATTTAGCCAGACAATTATAGAAATAAAGCTCAGAGTTGTCTGCTACAGTGATATCCACTGTTGGGGCAAGATTCTGTGAAGGGTCTCCAAAACCTGGTGTAGCACCCATGTCGTCATCTTTCAACGCTGAACGACTGCCCGAACCACCCTCAGAACCACCATTACCAGTGGCTTTTGAGACTACATTCTGCGCATAATTCATGAATGTGCGTTGCAGAACTCGCTCGCTCTGAGAGGGTGCGCGCATTTGAGCAACGCTCTTGAAGATACCATCATAGAGGTCATCAAAGTACTCCTTCTGCGTGTAGCTGTTTGGATTCAAGTAAGAGGTAACAGCCACACGAAGCCTAGCTGCAAGCAAGTCATAGCCTAGGAACTCCAAAGACTGGTCATAGTAGCTAACAGATAAGAACCCTTTGCGCTCGTAGTTGCGGTTAGCATACTTGGTGAAGTTGGTTGCTTGTTGTAGACACCACAGCATGGAGCGACGCTGAAGATCCTTTGGTACGACCTGATACTGCGCTATTCCACTTGAAACCTTCATGTTGTTAAGGTACATACCACCCACGTTACTAAGCACATGTTTGAATACTTCGTATCGATTCTGTGATATCTGGAGATAGAGCTGATCCTTGATTCGTGTGTCCTCATCGTTCTTTATCCACTTAGAGAGGTTCGATTCAACGATAGAGTAGTTCTTGTTGGCAAGGTTGGCAGTCTCAATCATGTCATTACCGAGCGCACCTTGCTGCACACGTGGGTCCCACTTGCCATTGCGTTCAGCGTAGAAACGATAGCGAGGATTCTGTATCTTCTTGTCGACGAAAGCCTCGAGTATCTTTGTCTCATCGTTGATAGAGACAGAAGAAGGGTCGAAGTAACGATAGTTCCAATCAATGGTGAAATAGTCATACATGCCCAAATCGGTTTGAGCAAGGCGTACACCATGGTCTGTGGGTTGTGCCACATAATTATAATCAACGTCATCCATTACCGATGGCGTTAGTCCCATGGTTGTGGTGAAACGTGCATTACGCAAAGAGTCAGTAGGGTAAGTAGATGACGCACCAGGGTTAGCTTGCAATCCCAACATACTTCCCATCTCTCTCATTACAAGTAGTTTCAACCCTTCAGCAAACTGAGCTGCATTCAAGCGGTTGCCTCTCACAGATGGATCAACGGCTCCTGTCTCAACCAAACGACGCTTATGTAGAGAGCGTTCAACGTCAGAATAGATAAACATTGACGCACTCATGATCTCTCCAGTATTAGGGTTTACATACTTGTCACTCGATGGTTCGGATGAAGAACCACTAGGGATATATCTGATACAAGAGTACTGCACGTTGTCTGGGTCGAAGTCTTCTTGATTCTTAGGGAAGTCTAGCACCTCTATTGCATTTCGATATCCAATCTTCTCAAAAGCCTTGTTCCACGCAAGAACACCCTCTCTGATAGGTTTCTTCCAAGCCTCTGGAAAGGTGTTATCAAGATAGAAGCGGATAGGCTGAACAGGCTCACTTAGTTTACCTTTAGCGTATGCTTTCTTATCACGTGGCACAAGATTCCAACGGTGAGAATAGTATATTTTCTTGGTTCCAGCCCCTTCTACGGGTATTCCTAATCGAGCAGAATAATCAACGCCAATGCGTGAGTCCATAATACGAGGACGCATAGCTGACTCGGGAACAAGGGCTAGGCTATAGCTTACACCTACTGTCGTTGGACGCTCACCACCTATCGGCATAGACATTAAAGAGGTGGAAACGCCATAGGAGAAGTCGTTATTAATGGACAAGTTAGTATCAAAACTCTTTATACCTCGTATAAAAGAAAGCTCAGACTTAGGCGTTGCCTTGATAGAATACTTACCATTACGTGTTGGCATAACAGGCAGTAGGTTGGTTGGTTTCCCTAGTAAGGAGGTAACGTCGAAGACTACTGCTGTACTGTCATTGTTATATGCCATGATGTTAAAACCCTGCCAGATACCATCGCGATAGTTGAGTGCTAGGGCGCTAGAAAGCTCTGGTGAGGAGGCATTCGACTGAAAGAGAACATTGTTCGGGGTCTTCATTACCACCGAGCTATCCTGTATGTCGAAATAAAAGAGTACTGGGTTGGCACTCGTCGAACCGACTGTCACCGTTGTAGGGTCGGTCGTTGACGTGATCGTGCCACCTAATATCATCTGCTTCTTAAGCAGTGTTCGCGGTAATTCAAAGTAGATTTTGTTGTCTTGCTTGTAGACAGTGATGAACTTACTACGTGCTGTCTCGGTCTTCTTGTCCTTAAAGAGTCGATCGTACTTCGTCTCCTTCTTGGCTTTAGAAGAGTCCTTCGACTTATTGTCATCAGCCTTAACTACAGTACCATGCAATACTAGGAGGAACGCAAAAGTCCCTCCCAGTAATGGTTTCCAATGTGAGATATTCATTATCATTAATGTTTATTTGTTTCTGTATAGTGCCTTCACAATCCTCTTAGTGATATGCTGTTTCGACCAACGTAGGCTATTAGTCTGTGCGTCATAACAGTAAAGACTACCCTGCATAGTGCTTGATGGGTCGTTAGTTGCTATATATATAAGGTTGTCATCATCGGAGAATACCATGTCAACTATCGTCTCCGTGCTATTGCCAACACTAATGAGTGGAGCCGTAGGGAAGGTTCCGTTCGCTAGGACGTTATGTGCATATACAGCGTTACCCTTCGTGTAGTAAACGATGTTCTTACTACGTGCTGAACGCACAACAGAGCCATTTTCAATTCCTGTTGACGCTGGCATAGCTATGCGATACAGTACATTTGCAGCAATGCGCTTGGTTGCGTCAGACGAATAATAGCCTGGGTTGATATAGTTGAAATAGAATGTTCCCGTGCTCTTCTGGCATGTGATGAGGGCGAGATGTCGCTGCCTATTAATGCTAGCCATACCTACCAAGGTGTCACCAGAGAATGTTCCCTTGAGGATCTCGGCTGGTATTGAGGTGTTCTCAATCGCCATTGTGAGAAGAGCACCATGTGAATTGTCGAAGTAAGCATCGCCATGTGCATAGAACAAGTCCTCTCTCCACCATGGAGTCATGTAATTGGCAAGTGTGACGTTACCACTGACAGCACCATTGAAACGTGATGTCTGTGTTCGAAGATTGGTTGAATTCACATCCAGAGAATAGAGGTTATGATCTGTAATAGCCATCACCTTAGGTCGACTATCATCCGAACTTGCCACTAACTGATTGACCTTCTCACCAACAGAAGTATTGAAGATCGATACCATCTCATAGCCATCTAGCTGATAAATCTTCGATGGGTTGCCTGCAGCAAGGAACAAGATGTTTGCCTTCTGACTATCGAATGTCCTACTGAAAGCCATTGAGCGTGGCGCACCAAAGCTGACATTAGGGTTGTTATCAGCCAATACATCCAACTTGAAGGACTTCTTTACATCCTCAGTTGGGACGTATGACAAGATGGTTTGATTGTTGTTATCAGCCAAGAGATAGATCCCCTTGGTGTAAGCATACTCTACATTGACATTGAACTCATAGATTTGAATGTTCTGACCATTGCTTACTCGCAAGCGAGCTTTGTACTCTCCCGACTTGTTACAAGGGTAGACTAGCTTCGAATCGTTCGATACTAGCTTATGATTAACCTCCCATTCGTAAGTAAGGGGTTTGTCTCCATTGGTCTGCAAGACGGTTGGATTAATCTTAAGAGTATCGTTCTGATCCAATGTGTAAGTACTTTCAAGAGGATTCTGAAGACTTATCACTGATACAGAGTCGCCCCCCGCAGTAGAGTCATCCTTAATACATGAGGTGAAGGTAAGGGCAGATAGTGCCAATACATATAAATATTTTCTTATCATACTTGTAGCTTTCTTTTTCCATGAAGGGACCATGTCCCGTGATTGTTATCTATTAGTTGTATCGTTACTCAGGGTTTGCTAAGAAATAAGCCTTAACCTTCTGAATGTTTCTATACAGCTGTGTCTGTTGACGAGGATTGCGAATTGCATTCACAATCAGGCTTGGATCGGAGTCATAATACGACAACAACATACGATACTTGGCTGGTGTATAATCTGGAAGACCCATTGCCTTCATTATTGGATAGTCCCACCAATAAGGCTTCTCGAGTACATTATCGAAGGTGATAATGCGCTTGGTCATATTCGGGAAACGAACTCCTAAATCGTTGGTAGCCTCTAAACGCAATACAATTCGTATGTTATCATTCTGCGTACTACTCAAGTTTTGACGCAACAACACCACTGGGAACGTTGCAGAAAGACTATCGGCTGGAATAATCTGGTCGCTATTCAATGCCTCATAGTGTACACCTGCTTGAGCCGAACTACTAGGGTCAACGACTACCTTAAAGTGCTGAGCAGTGGACTTTTTAACGCCTGCGAGCTTTACAGTAACAGCCACCGTATCACGTGTCACACTAGTTGGTGCGGTTCCAAAAGAGTAATTATATAAGGTGTCAGAAGTATTCTTCAAAGCAAAATACACCTGATTATTACCTTCAAAATCACCTTCTTTAGAATATTCCCCATCGTAATCTATACCAGAGCATGCCTGCCATGACAAGGCAATAACACCAATGGCAAAGAAGTTTATGATTGACTTATACATAATCTATTAAATTCTAGTTGATTGTATCAATATACTTTGTATGAGGGCTGGTCAGCGTGGTTAGCGAAAGAGTCTTCGCCCCACAAAGACCTTATTAGCCCCTATCTTTTATAATTTGTGTACTTCCTTGTTACCATACTCATTCTCCACATCAGGCCAAGGGAGGTTGAAGATGGCATCAGAAGGCTGATAGGTATCAACGTTGCGGAAGTCAGTAAAGCTGCGATTATAGTGCTTTAACGCATAGAAGGACTGTCCCATACCAGGGAACTCACGCATACGTTCACGCATCATCTCCTGTTCGAAGAGGTCACGTGTGCTCACTTTCGAAGCGTCAACATCGCCAAGTCCCCTACTCTTCCTCACTGCGTTAAGCAGAGAAATAGCCTCTGTCTTGTTCGTGTCATACACACTTTCACTCAAGATATAGTACATCTCTGGCAGACTAATCAGTACAAAGCCCTTGAGAGTATTGTTGTTTGCCTCTGCATCGTTCTGTATGAAGCGTATAAAAGAGAATGTTGATGCACCCGAAGAGGTGTTTTCTCTGAAGAACGAGCTGTATCTTGCATCAGAGCTAGTGGCTGTGAAGTGGTCTGTCTCATAGAGACTTCGTGCATCACGACGCCCTTCAGTAAACGTACCAGCACCTGTTGCACGCAGAAAAGCAGAACGAATGGCACCTGAACGATCGGCTGCATAAACGCCAAATATCATCTCTTTATTAGCTGGGAAACGCATAACTGAATCAATAGAAGTCGTTGTGTTCAGCTTAAAGTTCTGTGTTGCATTGATGACTTCACGTGCATACTTGGCTGCTTCTGACTTATTACCCATAGCATAGTAAACGCGTGCTTTCGTTGCTTTCACCGCATATTTATTGAAGAAGATGACGCGGTCTTGATGATAATCACGCTGTAAAACGTTATTGTAAGTGACGTTATTATCATCTGACAATAGCGAGTCGGCAGCATTCAAATCACCAATGATTAACTTGAAAGTATCATGCAAACTATAACGCGAGCGGTTCTTTAGATTGAACTCAGTTGCGTATGGTAAACCTAACGTATTGGCGTCACTTCGAGTATAGTCAGTACAATATAAGCGAGCCAAATCGAAGTGCATAAAGGCACGCAAACCCAATGCTTCACCATGTATGAGGCGTCTCTCTTGGGGCGCACTACTAATATCGTTCATGTGTCGCAACACGTTGTTGACATTTGCGATATTGCTATACATGTTCTTCCAGATGGCATCTGTCTGCAAACGAGCCTGTTGGTTGGTATATTGGTAACGGTTCAGATAATAGCTCACATCCTGCGAGTTATCATAACCAAACTCCTGTCCGAGCTTGTCAACAAGCCCCCATGAGAGGCTCTCACCATACAGGTTAGAGGAAGCTAACTTGCCATAAACACCAAACATAGCATCTTCATAACCCGTGATAGTCGTAAACATCTGGTCTTCGGTGTTCTGTCCTTTGGGCTGAACATCCAAGAAGTCATTGCAAGAGGTCAGCAGTGCAAGTACCACCGAAGCCCCTATATATTTTGTCAACATATTCA
The DNA here is from genome assembly GCF_041433025.1 of Prevotella sp. 20925_1_30. NCBI lineage: Bacteria > Pseudomonadati > Bacteroidota > Bacteroidia > Bacteroidales > Prevotellaceae > Prevotella > Prevotella sp. 20925_1_30. The sequence goes on from NZ_JAPWAR010000014.1 coordinate 56,975, forward strand.
TTTCTTGTCTAATCGTATTAAAGTGAGAATCTTAAAGAGAACTCGAAACTTCTATCGTAAGGGTAGTTTAGACCGCGCTCACGCTTTGCTGAGGATAGATAGAAGAGGTCATTGGTGAGGAACTCGAGGTACATACGTCTCAAACCGTACTTCTGTATCCATGTTGTTGGAACCTCGTAAGACAATGCCAAACTGCTCATTCGCAGGTAATTGTTCATCTGTACGAAGCGAGATGTTTGATAAGGTGTTGCCGTATCATCAATTCGCTTGTACTTAGCAATCGTCCCTGGCGTCTTCCATCTGTCCTGAAGTACACGCTCATCAGCGTTATACTTAGGGTTAGCACCCTCTACCTTTGTAGCGAGAGTCTCGTTATATAAGGCTCCACCAAATGAGTATTGAAAGGTACAGCTAAGGGCAAATCGCTTATAAGTAAGGTAGGAGTTGATGGCTCCAATACCGATTGGGTTCGTATCACCAAAGATCACTTTGTCATTCGGATCATAGGTAAATGTGTAGTTACCATCACGCTTAATGAAGATTTCCTGACCTGTTACTGGATCGATACCAGCGGATGGAACAACCTTCAAAGCAGACAATGACTGACCTTCCTCATATACTGGAAGTGGTGCAACACCACCCTTTGCGAGGTTCTGCTCATTGAGTGCACGGAGCGCATTACTTATCTTCTTGATCTTATTCTTATTATATGCATAGGTGAAACCAAGCGACCATTGCCAGTCCTTTGTCTGTATTGGGAAGGTGCGAACACGAAGCTCGAAACCTGTGTTCTGAACCTCTCCAATATTCTCACGAGAGGTGGATACACCTACTGATGGTGCCTTGGTTATATCCAAAAGCAGGTTATCTGTATTCTTGATATAGTAGTCGGCAGAGAGGTCGATACGCCCATGGAAAGCGGTGAAGTCGACACCGATATTCGTACTCAACGTGCGTTCCCACTTCAAGTCGGGGTTACCTATAGTAATAGGTGTGGCACCTGTACCCTTACCATAGAAGTAAGAGCTGTTGTAACTATACGTTGTTAATGACTGATAAGGGTTGAAGTTGATGTTACCAAGGTATCCTATGCTAGCACGCAACTTGAGTAATTGAATGGGAGTACCCTTCATGAACTTCTCATTATGGATGTTCCAACCACCTCCAACACTCCAGAATGGAGCAAAGCGTTGGTTCTTTCCGAATCGAGAAGAGCCTTCATAACGATAGATGAGATCGAGGAAGTACTTGTTATCCCATATAGTGTTTGCATTCACAAAGAAGCCTACTCCCCTTGTTTCTGTATCTGAACCACTAGGGTGACTATTGGTATCATAAGAGGTAGCAAAGGCTGGATGACCCAACTGGTCAGAGTAGAATCCAACGGAGCGATAGCCTGCTGCATCTGTAGAAGTCGACTCCATACTACTACCACCCATAGCTGTTAAGAACAACTTCTTAAAGAAGTAGTTGTTATAAGACAGCATTACCTTACCTTGGAAGGTGGTTGTATTGGTCCAGTTATCCGACAAGGAGCCTCGCTGGTTGACTGCTTTTGAGATCTTCTCATTGTATGAGAAAGGTGAAGTAAACACTCGTCTGTCTTGCTTACTGCGGTCGATTGTGAAGTCACCATCCAATCGTACCTTATCACCAAACCATAATTGGACACTCGTGGTATTGAGGAAGTCGAGGTTATTCGACTTGTTGTAACTACCTAACGAGGCGTCATACAAGGGGTTGGCAAGGTCATGATAGAGCGAAGAACGCAACTGCCCGTCGGCATCGTAAGGGTTTTCATAAGGGTTCATCTTTACCCAATCGGAGAAGTCACCATACGGTGATTCATGATTAGTAACCGATGTTAACGTTGAATTATTCGATATGAAGAACTTGCCCGAGACGTTATATGAGAGGCGGAAGTTGGTTGATAAGCGAGTACGATCAGACCCTTTCATCACTCCGGAGTCCTTTCCATAACGTACTCCAAGGTTATATTTGGCACGCTCATCACCACCATCTATACTCAAGCTATGCGATTGTGAGAAGGCATTACGCAATGGTTTCGATAGCCAATCGGTCTCTACTCCACGCTGAACATCGTTATAGATACGTGCATAGTCGCGGTCGTACTGATACTGACGGGTTGGGTCTGTATCAGTGAACAAGCCTGCTAAACGCTCATACTCAAGTTTCTGACGAGCATTCAAGAGGTGATAATCATGCAAGTCTGGCGTTGACAAACGAACAGTTCCACTATAGTTCAACTTCAGTTTACCACCTTTCAAGGTCTTGGTAGTGATGACGATTACACCAGCTGACGCCTTCGCACCATAAAGGGCAGACGCTGAAGCATCCTTCAAGACGGTTACTGTCTCGATATCATTCATATCCATGTCGGCAACATACTCTGCTGTTACCTGTGCACCATCGACTACATAGACTGGAGTATTAGCCTGTCCCTCAAAGGTGGCACGCCCACGAATATTGATTTCTGCCACCTTGTTAGGGTCAGAACCCTTGAGGTTATCATCGGCGATGACCATACCTGGAACGAAGGAAGATATACTTTGCAACACATTCTTCGTACCCACATTCATCAACTGATCGCGTGTCACAGCTACTTGAGAGCCCGTAAACGAGTTCTTGTTCTTAGTTTGATAACCCGTAACAACAACCTCCTGCATCTCTTTAGAGTCCTCTCTCAAGGTGAAGTTGGCTGCTGCTCCATTCTTAACAGTCCTTGTTACGGTCTTATAACCGATGTAGGACACCGTAAGGTGCGCCTCCTTCTGATCCGTTTGTATCTGGTATTCACCATTGATATCGGTTACGAAGCCTCCATTAACGCCTTCCATGCGGACAATGGCACCAATGATTGGCTCGCCATCGGCGTCAGTAACCTGACCTTTGATGGTTCCTTTGCGTTGAGCAACTACCTTCTTGGCAAAGGTGAGGGTGTTTCCTTCAACCGAATAAGTAAACGGCAGTTGATTGGAGAGGCTCACCAATAAACTTGTGACTGACTGGTCGCGAACGGAAAGGGTTACTCCTTTGAGCGACTTAACATCCTCGTCAGCAAATTTCACTACTAGACCCGTTTGCTTAGCAACCTCATTTGCAAAGGATTCGATTGTTGCATCCTGCAAAGAAAGCGTTACCTTCGCACCATCGAAGTCCTGTGCTGAAGCTGGAAGACATAATGGTCCAAAGCATAAAAGGTTCAGAATAAGAACACAGGTAATACGTTGGAGAAAATTCATCTTGTGCATCTTTCTCTATAATTAATATTTACTTACTAATCAAAAAACAATCTTTTACTAATCGAAAAACAGCCTTCACTTAAACTGAATACCATCACTTGTTTCGCTCATAATGGTTAATTGTTTTCGCTCTAACTCTTATTACAATCTTAAAAAAACTCTTTCTTTGATATTACTCTTCTATCATTATCCGACTGCAAAAGTACGAAAAAAAAACGAATCTATAATCTTTTCATTATTAAAAAGGCATATGTTTGCAAATAAAGAAGAGCCTCACCCCCAACCCCTCTCCGAATGGAGAGGGGAGTGAAAACTATTATTTGCAGATAAAGGAAAGCCTCTCCCCCGTCCCCTCTCCGAATGGAGAGGGGAGTGAAAACTATTGTTTGCAGATAAAGAAAAGCCTCACCCCCAACCCCTCTCCGAGTGGAGAGGGGAGTGAACACTGTTAGTAGGATGGAAGAGGGTGGTAAGGGGAGATAGAGGTAATTGTATTTTGAAATTAAGGAAACGCCCTTCTCAATTTGAAGAGGGCGTTTCCTTGCAATGAAAAGGGCGTCTCTTCGATGTGAAGAAACGCCCCCTTTATTTGTTTATAGTAGTATCTACTCCCCTCTCCATTCGGAGAGGGGGCGGGGGTGAGGCTGGTTGTTCCTCTATCAAAACCTATTACACCTCTCGAAGAAACCAATCTCCTCGAGTTCTTTCTGCATACGTGCTTCCTCTTCATCGGTCATGTTTTGGAAGGGAACACGGTTCGGTCCGAGGTCGAAACCGAGCAGTTTCATAATGCGCTTACCGCCTACGATGTTACCACGGAAGTGACAGATAACATTGATCACTGCCTGTGAGAAGTTCTGTTTCTCACGTGCTGTCTCGATGTCGCCAGCATTCCATGCCTCGATGATACCCGTCAGCTCGCGCCCGTTATAGTTCGTTGTACCACCAATGCCGCCACGTGCTCCACCTTGAGCAAGGCTTGGGAGGATTGTTTCATCTTGACCATGAAGCATGTCATACTTGCCTTCTTTATACAAACGACACTGATTGTACTCATAGAGACTCTCGAAGGTGTACTTGATTCCAGCAAAGTTTTCTATGCGTCCATCAACGGCTTTCAACAGGTCAAGCATAGGCAAGAAGGCTCCGTTGAAGGCTGGGATGTGATAATAATAGAATGGTAAGGAAGGGGCTGCCGAAGCAATGGTTTCGCAATACTTCACCAACTCCTCGATACGACCAATCTTAGGGAATGGAGGTGCCATTGCGCCTATTCCCCACGCACCAATGTGCTCGGCATGCTTTGCCAACTTAACACTCTCACGCAGACAACAGCTCCCCACGTGTACGATAACCTTAAACCCTTCGGGGGCTACTTGTACCCATCTCTCTGCCAACTGCATACGTTCTTCGGTTGTAAGCATATATCCTTCGCCTGAAGAACCATTGATGAATACACCTTTCAAACCATTCTTCTGCAACATAGCTGCATACTTCTCGATAGGTTCGAGATTGACATCGCCATTCGCATGAAAGGGTGTGAATGGTGCATCGATAAGTCCAATAATCTTTTCCATAACTATATTTTAATGTATTACTATTCCATATTGTCAGTCGTTGGTCGTAGGCAAGAAAGCTGCAAGATGAGGGCTAGCACCACCACAGCTCCTAATAGGGCAAAGCCCAACCCAAGGTTTCCTCCATCGGTCCACTTGCCTAACACTTGTGTAACAGCAGCCCCGGCAAAGACGCCCGTCATGTTCATTATACCATAGGCAGTGCTTCGATACTTTGAAGAAATGAACTGGCAAAGGATCGGCATATTGTTCGCATCAAAGATACCATAGCCCACTCCGAAGCATAGTCCAGCCCCAACGACTGCGATGAGACTATGTCCAAAGCCCAAGAGTATCAATGCTGGGACGGTCAAACCAAGCCCAATAGCACTCGTATAAACTCTTCCACGGATATTGCGCTGCACCCATCTGTCGGAGAGGATACCTCCAAGAATGACGCCAACAAAGGACGATACGGCAATAGTAATGGTCGATATAGGTCCCGCACTAGCCATCGGTATGTTCAAACTATCGGCGAAGAGCGTTGGTAACCAGTTCTTCGTTGCCCATCCGGGGAGGCTAGGTACAGCGAAATAGAACAATATTACCCAGAATGCCCACGTTGAGAAGACGACAGAAAGACCTCGGAACGGATTGCGTGAGGGCTTTTCTCCTATCGTGGTAGCCTGTTTCTGCGAATGTTTAGGGTTCTCTTTGAGTAAGAGAAGGAGTACGATTGAATAGACAACACCGATGACGCCGAACCAATGGAACGCCGCATTCCATGAGAGCATGGCTGCGAGTGTGGCACCAAAGCCGCCTATCGCCTGTCCAACATAGAGTCCGGTCATGTGGATTCCGATAGCTAATGAGCGCGACTTACCCTCATGCCAGTCGGCAATTAACGACAGGGCGGAAGGGATATAGAGTGCTTCACTAATGCCCATAAAGGCTCTTAGCCAGTAAAGCTGCGTGAAGTTGTGGGCATAACCCATAAGGAATGTGACCGCAGACCATACGAATATGCTACCGACAACGAGCCACTTACGACTCATCCTGTCGGCTATAATACCTGCAAAGGGGCTTACAATGCCATAGATCCAAAGGAAGACTGCCATCAAAGCACCGAACGCTTCGGCTTGATTTAACTCACTAATATCTACTTTCATAGCCTCTTGCATGGTGGACAACATCTGTCGGTCCATGTAATTCAGGAGTGCTACGAACCATAAGAGGGCGACAAGCACCCAAGGATAATACTTCTTCATAGATAGGTTTTTACCGCTGTTTGTTATTTTATCTCACGTTTGTGTGGAGCTTGTTCGGGGTATTTTACAATCTGATTACTCCTTACACGGGGTTTTAACTCACCTCCGATGACAAAGACACCATCATCGGTTTTGACCATGGCAGCACCCGCACGTGCTGTTTCCGTATGTTTCGACAATACTTGCCAACCGCTCTTATTATATAATAAGGTGTAAGGGTTGAACTGATACCACGCTATCGGGTGAGAGAGATAGTCGGGTTGTGGATGATTGACAGCCGCTAGGAAGATGTCTTTGTTTACTCCGCCCGTGACCAAGAGATGGTCAGTTGCTATGTTGATAGCTGCTCCGCCACCCACAAAGAGGGCTTCGCCAGCCTCATCCTTAGGGCAATCGAGGTTTTTCCAAGTGCCGCTTTCTTCATCAAAGAGGTAGCCATCCATAGCTAACTGTGCGTCTTCACCCTTTGTTCCAGGGGCAAATCCACCGAAAAGACAGAGTTTTCTTTCGCCTAAAGAACCGGCTACTGGCTGTACACGAGGTAGTCCGGGGAAGGGTTGAATGTCCTTCCATCCACGGTTGAGATGGTCTAAGTCGAGGCATAACACACGATTGCTTGCCTTTCCATCTACCATTCCGCCAACGATATATAGGTGTCGACCAACGAGTGCACCAGCCATATTATCCACCTTGCAAGGCATAGAGGGGAGGGCTGTCACACGTGCTTGACCATCCTTAGCGAGCGTAATGCGATAGACACCATGCTTGCTTCCGCTCTCGTTCTGACCGCCTGCTATGATCATTCCGTCCGCACATGACACGGCAACACCATAAGCGATTGGCTCGGGCAGGGAGCCTATCTGCGTCCATGTCAGTTGGTCGCCTGTGGTGGAACGTGCGCTGTATATACCTTTATAAAACTTCTTCTTACTGTCGGGAGCGAGCGTGTTAACAGGGAAATTGCAGCCTCCTGCCATCACAATATACGCTCCTATATGTCCTGCGAAACAGGCTGATACACCTTGTTCGATACCCGTTTCGGTCGTAGGAAATCCTTTCATCTGTGTCAAACTATCGGTTGTGAACGCATTTGCAGATAGTCCCGATAGTAACGATAAACTACTCATTATTAGGTTCTTAATACTCATTATTTAGGTTGAAGGGGTCATTTAGCAAAAAAGCCGTCGCCCCCTACGGAACGACGGCTTATATATCTAAGTGCAAGAAATGCGCTTACTTATTGATTGCAGCTACTCCTGGAAGTACCTTACCCTCGATTGCCTCGAGCATAGCACCACCACCAGTAGATACGTAAGAAACCTTATCTGCAAGTCCAAACTTATTGACTGCGGCTACAGAGTCACCACCACCAACGAGTGAGTAAGCACCGTTCTCTTGTGTTGCCTGTGCTACGGTCTTAGCGATCTCGCCTGTTCCTTTAGCAAAATTCTCCAACTCGAACACACCTACAGGACCGTTCCAAAGGATGGTCTTAGAGCTTAGGATGATCTTCTTCCAAGCCTCAATGCTCTCTTCAGAAGCGTCCATTCCCTCCCACTCATCAGGTATCTGATCGATTGGGAACACCTTACGTTCAGTGTCATTAGAGAACTCTTTGCCACAAACAGTAGCCACTGACAATGAGAGGTTAACGCCCTTCTCCTTCGCAGCAGCTATCACATTCAATGCCTCTGGCATAAGGTCATCCTCGTGAAGAGACTTACCGATCTTACCGCCCTGAGCCTTGATAAAGGTGTAACCCATACCTCCGCCGATGATAAGATTGTCCACTTTGTCAAGGAGATTCTTGATTACTCCGAGCTTAGAACTTACCTTTGAACCACCGATGATGGCTGTGAATGGGTGCTTAGCATTACGTAGGACGTTATCGATGGCAGTAACTTCCTTCTCCATAAGGAAGCCCAACATCTTATGGTCGGCATCGAAGTAATCAGCGATAACAGCCGTTGATGCGTGCTTGCGATGGGCTGTTCCAAAGGCGTCATTAACGTACACGTCAGCGTAAGAAGCAAGTTTCTTTGCAAAGTTCTGCTGGCGTTCTTTCATCTCAGCTTTGGCTGCGTCATACTCAGGAGTGCCCTTTTCAACACCTACTGGCTTACCTTCCTCTTCTGGATAGTAGCGTAGGTTCTCCAACAAGAGAGCCTCACCTGGCTTCAAGGCAGCTGCCTCTGCATCAGCATTACCAGCGTCCTTAGCGAACTTAACATCAACTCCTAAGGCATCACTAACGTTCTTTACGATCTGACTCAATGATAGTTCAGGTTTAACCTTACCCTTTGGTTTACCCATGTGGCTCATCATGATGAGGGCACCACCATCCTCCAACACCTTCTTCAAGGTAGGAAGAGCACCACGGATACGTGTGTCGTCTGTTACATGTCCATGCTCATCTAATGGCACATTGAAGTCTACGCGGACGATAGCCTTATGTCCGGCGAAGTTGAAATCATTAATTTTCATCTCTTATATAATACTTTTTAATGTGATTACTAACCTACCGCAAAAATACTACTTTTCGATGAATTAGGGAAGAGATTAGTATCTTTTTTGTAATTTTGCACGTATGGTTTACCCTTAATCGGGTATTTTGTAAAGCGCAGTTAGCACTGAGCTATATTGTTATTGATTAATTCGTTGGATATGAAAGATTCTGTTATTATCGTCAGTGGAGGCCTTGATTCCATCACCTTATTATATGACAAGGCGGAGACAATAGCCTTAGCTATATCGTTTGATTACGGTCAGAACCATGGCAAGAAGGAGTTACCTTATGCTGAATACCACTGTCAGAAACTGGGTATTCCACATATTACTATACCCCTTACCTTCATGCACCAATACTTCAAGAGTTCGCTACTTGAAGGTGCAGAAGCCATCCCTGAGGGGCATTATGAGGAAGAGAACATGAAGTCGACAGTGGTTCCTTTCCGCAACGGAATCATGTTGGCGATTGCTACGGGTATAGCGGAAAGCCACGAACTAAAGCGTGTTTATATTGCAAATCATGGTGGCGACCACACGATCTACCCTGATTGTCGACCCGAGTTCATCGATGCCATGGATAAGGCAACATCGGCTGGCACCTTCGTTGATGTGCGTGTCGAGGCTCCTTACACGAACCTTTCTAAGGCTGACATTGTGCGCCGTGGCGCTGCTCTAGGCATTGATTACGCCAAGACATGGAGCTGTTATAAGGGTTCAGAGATGCACTGCGGAAAGTGTGGAACATGCGTGGAACGCAAGGAGGCATTCGCTGATGCTGGTGTTAAAGACCCTACGGAATATGAGAACTAAAACTCTACTGTCACCCTACCATTAATCTGGCGACCCGTAAGAAAGTTCGGTACGGCATATTGCTGACCGGCTATGTCGGTCACCCAATAGTATGAGTTAACGTTGTTGATACCGAATAGGTTAAGGCAATCAAGCCCAATCCAAACGTTCTTGAATATCGTGTTTCTACTACCATCATGATTGTCTAGTAGACGATAACTCATACCTATATCCGCCCGCTTATAGGCTGGTGCTCGGAAGGAGTTGTTCTCTAGTTCCTGGTGAGGAGTTGCGAAGGGAAGACCGTCTGCATAGGCTAACTTGAGTGACATTCGCCATCTCGTCGTACCCGGGAAATAGTCGGTGAAGTATAGATTCAGTGCATATCGTTGATCGGTCGGGAGCGGTATGCTCTTACCGTTCAGACGCATTCTTGTGTTCATAACACTTAGTGTCAACCATGAATCAGTACCAGGAACAAACTCGCCAAAGAGCTTTAGATCCAATCCTGTTGCATGTCCCGTGGCTTGCTGATCGCCGTAGTATGTGACCTTCACATTGTCTACTGAATAAGGTACGAGCTGTGACAAGGCTTTGTAATAAGCCTCAGCCGTGAACTTAAACGGTCTGCCCATCATCTCAAAACGATAGGACATGGACGCCAAAGCATGGATGGATCGCTGCGAACGGACGCTTTGATTCAGGGTTGCATAGGTGATGCCATTCACCACGGAGGTGTCTCGCAACTCTTTATAGAACGGTGCTTGATAATACAAACCACCTGCGATTCGGAAGCTAAGATTGCGATTCTTGCCAGGAGTAATGGTAAGAGAAGCACGTGGAGAGACGATGCTCTCGCCATTAAACGACCAATGGGCGAAACGCACACCATAGTTGAATGTGAAGAGCGTTGGCACTGAATCACGTGTTTGGAAGTTCCATGTGTCTTGCAGATAGGCTTCTGTTCGCTTAGCATTCAGCTCGTTCTTCGCACGAAGGGCATATATCATGCGAAGGTCCCGACCAGTATGTGGCACATTATAACCAGCCGAATCACGATACTCATACTCGGCTGAGTTCTCCTTAACCTGCTCCACCTTATAGGTCACACCACCCTCTATCTTATGCTTACCCATTCGATGTTGTAACATCAATTTGAGGCTCTTCACATTCGCATTCAGGTAGTCGCGCGAGTGCTGCATATAGGTTCCCACGCCCAGATTCTCCGATGTCTCGGTCTGCGTAAGCCAGTATTGTCCCTGTATATCATAGCGTTCCTGCTCCCTTGTAGAGAATGCCGACGCCAAGAGCGATACGTCTGTTCGAGGTGAGAGATGGCGTGTGATGGAGAGAGAACCAAAGTAAGTGCGGAAGAGATCCTTCTCTTGTCCATCGAAGTAAACACGGAACTTCTTAACATTCTGCAGTGTCCCGAAGTTCGTCTCACGGTCTTCTGGTTGGAAGTTATAGTGGTTGTCCGATATATTTCCTATAAAATCTATCTGCCAACGCTTGCTAGGCTGCCATGAAAGATAGGTTTGATAATCCAAGAACGAGGGCTTATATTCACCCTTAGTCTGCAACGATCCGAGTAGATAACGGTTCGTTTTATAACGCACACCATTAGTCCAAGTGAACTTCTTTGACGCTATTCCAAGGTACGCACTGGCTCCAAGTAAGGAGGCAGTGAGGCTCGCCTCGGTTCGTTTCGGACGCTTATAAGTGATGTCAAGGGCGGAACTCATCTTGTCACCATACTTTGCTTCAAAGCCACCAGTTGAGAAGCCGACACTCTGAACCATGTCAGGATTTATGATAGACAAGCCCTCCTGCTGCCCACTACGTACCAGGAAGGGGCGATAGACCTCAATGTTATTGATATAGACAGAGTTCTCGTCGAACGTACCACCACGCACATTGTATTGCGAGGAGAGTTCGGAATGAGTGGAAACACCCGCTTGCGTCTGCACCATCTCTTCGACTGCATTACCCGAAGCAGAAGGTCCCTGCTTCACCTTATCGACGTCGAGTTCCTCGGTCGTACCGTGTTGCTTGGTCTTACCCTCTACTACCACCTCCTGCATCTCATTGTCATCAAGGAGCTGAACGAGCATGGTCTGCTTCCCCTGTGGGCGTCGGAGCACACGCTCCTTACTCTTATAACCAATCATCGAAAAGCGTACTTTCACCGAATCCTCGCTGTGTAACTGAATATGAAATTCGCCTTTTAGGTTCGTCATAGCCAACTTTCCTTGCGAAACAACCATCACGGACGCTAATTCAATGGGGTTTCCATCTTTATCAGACACCTTCCCTTGCAGCGTAAAAGACTGACCAATAGCTACTTGCGTAACCATCAGGAAGAGCACAAATAATATACTTGTTTTCAGATACTTACCTATCATAACTATCAAATAACGCTCTCCCCTCCCCTTTTATTGTAATCAAGTGAGAATAAAAACAGGCGCAGCACAAACCCAACTACAGACCTATCACTAGCCAACAACAAGCTCACCACCAGCCCATCTACAGCCTCACCCCCGCCCCCTCTCCGAATGGAGAGGGGAGTGAAAACTGCTAGTAGAATGGGAGAGGATGGTTAGGGGGAATAGAGGTAATCATATTCTAGAATTAAAGGAAACGCCCTTCTCTAATCGAGAAGGGCGTTTCTTTGCATAGAAGAGAGCCTCTCCTTGCATCGAAGAAACACCCCCTTTATTTACAATCAGCAGTATTCACTCCCCTCTCCATTCGGAGAGGGGTTGGGGGTGAGGCTTTCCTTCACTTGCAAACAGCAGTTTTCACTCCCCTCTCCATTCGGAGAGGGGGCGGGGGAGAGGCTGTAGAGGGGGCGGGGGAGAGGCTGCTTCCTTAATTTCAAGAGTGTGTTCCCTCTTATTTAATCGTACTGTACAAAGGATCGAACCTTATATTTTAACCATGAGTAATTCGTAGGAGTTCCTACATATCCAGGTCTTGCTTCGAATCGACTACCACCATTATGATCGGTGCTTGTCCAATAGAAACTATCTTCTGTAGTACCAACGAAAGAAACGCCACCAACGGCAGTAAAGGCTGATTCGAATAGATAACCATACCACAAGTAGCGATTGTTTAACCTCCCTATAATATACACTCTATCAGCAAAACCCAGCAAATCATAAGCATGGAAATAGTCTCTTTGAGAGGGTAAGAACCACTTCTTTGTTGCTAAAGTACCAGTTAAGACTGCTGTTGGGCGGAATGTTGCAGCTGCTTTAAAGGCTGGGAAGTTATCACTCTCACCTCTTACTTTATCTGCAGCAAGCACGTCCGCTCCTGCATAAGAAGCATTCCATGTCTCGTCATAACCGCTGGTTGAGAACTCTCTATAGTACCTACTTGCAGAGCTAACACCAATCCCTCCAATATCACTAATAGGATGACTGCTTCGATACACATAGTCATATAATGTCTCAGCAAGCTTATACTTTGTTCCATTACCAGCCTCTTCTATCGCTGCGGCAAGATGGTTTACAGGGTCAACAACAACTCCGACAGGTGTCTTTCCAGGGTTCTTATGTAGCAAGCCTGTTGTTCCGTCGCTGAAAAGATAGGTGAAGTAAGGCTTGATCTTGACGGCTATAGTATAGGTTCCATTGGCTTCTAAGACCTTACCAGCACTCACAAGGCTATTGATAGAACCCTCCATATTCTTCCAAAAGATTTGTCCTTCGCTGATATCCATCTTCAAGTTCTTTGCGTCAGTACCTGGTAGAAGATAATGGAAAGGGGCTGTTGAGGTGTAAGAAAAGTTCTTTCCATACCCTGATGCAGTATATCTTGCCTCTGTACTATTCGG
>NZ_JAPWAR010000015.1:0-69296 GCF_041433025.1 Prevotella sp. 20925_1_30
TGTCTATTACAGAACGATTGATACCCTGAATCAATCTTAAATGCTCCCGTGGTATTGCCTCCCCAAGCCCCTCCAAAGGAGGGGATGTCCATAACTCTACTTACATGCTTTCATTCGTTTCAAACTATATCCAATAAGGACATCCCCTCCTTTGGAGGGGCTTGGGGAGGCTTTCTTTTGGGGGTGGGGCTTCTTACCCTGCCTGTGGTCCAGTGTGGTCTTCACTCCCCTCTCCATTCGGAGAGGGGGCGGGGGTGAGGCTTTTCTTTTTCCTAGCAGGATTATCCACATCCACCTGCAACTCCTTCAATGCCTTACGCACCGACTCCTTCCATGTCAATGTTAGCTTCGGAGCTTTAAGGCTCTTGGCACATACGTCCTTCTCGTTCTCCTCCATCTTTGAGGGCACGTTCACACGCAAAGAGAAGATGTCGCCGAGGTCTAAGCCTGTTCCCATGCGTGCACAGTCCGAGATAATGTTACGTAACGTGATAATAACATTCCGTGCATCACCCTCTGTTAATGAGGTCTCACGAACAATACGTTCCAACACCATTTCAGGTGAGATCTTTTGTTGACCTTTCGGTACGGCGATATACACCGTTTTACCCTTCATTTTTCCCATTGTCGCCTTACGAGGCGCAACTTTGAATTCTAGCATTTTCTTTAAGTTTTTAATTAAACATTAGATACTATATATCAACATTACATTAATCTTTTTCATGTATTTTATACCCAGCGGTTGGGTAGCCTTGTACCCAGCTGCTGGGTAGCGTCGTACCCTGCCGTTGGGTAGACCCCGACCTATTCGCTGGGTACGATCGTACTTCTTCGCTGGGTACAACTCTACCCATTCGCTGGGTACAAAACAGACCACAAACAATCGTAAGGACTACTCGAATGTTGGCTCGACCCTGTACCCGTCGCGGCGGGTGCCGCCGCCCACGTAGACGTTACCACTGATGAAGTACAGGTAGTACGCGAAGTAGCTGCTGTACCATGGGTAAGCACTTGACGACCAATAGTAGCCGTTGATGCCAACGTCGTGCAGCTGACCACCGTAGTAGTAACCCAAGGCGGGCAGGTAGAAATAATTACCGGCGGCGGCGGCGGAAGGAAGGGTATTAGATATGGACCAGTGCTCATCGTGTAAGTTTGTACGCCAATCTCTGCCGTCGTAGGCGGTGTTAGCGTTATATCCGCTTATCTGTGACTTCTTCTTAAACCATATGCCGCCTTTATATAAATGACCCATAGTAGTCCATAATTCGTCTGCGTCCCTACGAGGATCGCCATAAGCAGCATACCACGTCATCTCGTTGGCATTTGGAAGGTCTTTGCATGGTGTGTGGGTAGCAGGGGTACTTATGCCGGAACCTGGGTAACTTTCGTTCCAATAACGTGGGTCAGTGTTGCTCTGGGCGTAGTTGCTGTTACTGGTCCAGTTCAACACTGGCTGGTCTTTATTGGCTGACCACCATTCGTGCCCCTTCCAATATTGTTCCTGTGCGTCCCACATGTAATAATGGTCGCCATCGTAGTTCTTTACGTCAAGGTTAGCAGTCATGTCGTAGTAAGTGTTCGAAGCGTATGCTGTAGATGGATATATCTTGGTTATTGTTCCCTCTACATTTGTTGCCACGTCCTTTACCCAGTAACGTACCCTTAAAATATGAGTTCCTGGCTTAATAATCATATAAGCACCGTTAATGGTTACGCTGGCGCTGTTGTTGGTCAGTGGGAAGCCGTTTGGATTGCTACTACTGCCCCTTGTAGTCAAAACGATTTGTTTGCTTCCTGCTGAGCCTGTAAGGACTCCCGTGCTTGTGTTGACTGTATAAGTCTCTGCAATATCATTGTCAGAGCTTACCTCCACCTTTGTTAAGTAACAGTCATGTAGAATTGTGTTACTTGTGTAAGGCTGGAAGACTAAGTAAGCTGGCTGATGCTCTAATTCAAAAGCAAATTGTTGCTTGCCTGTTACCTTAGTTGCTGTTGCAGTACCATAGTCGCCTGCTGTGCCGAAGTGCTCGGTGTTGTCTGGCTTTGTTTGTGTTTGAGCAGTAGAGATCGTTACTTGGCTGCCGTTACTATTCTTACCCAAGTAATAAACCTTATAGCTATTTCCTGTAAACTTGCCTGGTACTTTATACTTAAAAGAAGCTACCTTACTTGTTGGGGCATTCGTGCTCTTCCGCAATACGTTATTATCATCCTTTACGTAGATATAATCGCCTGCTTCCCAATAGAAGTCGCTGCTGTTATAATTTAGTGATGTGCGGGTCTTTGTCTCGTCACCTGCTACGAAAGTGGTTAGGTTCTCGTCGTTATCTTCATTGGGGTTCGTTGGGTTCTGTGCTACATCTTCATTAGCGCAGGATGTAAAAGTCATTGCTATGCCGAATACAACAGCCAAGGACTTTAGTTGTGATGTAAATGAATGTTGTTTCATTGTTTGCTTCATGTTTTCTTTGTTCTCTTTGTTAATAACTCTCTGTTAGTCTTCCCATGAAGATGTTTTTTCATCTTCTAAGTCTTCATCATTCCATAAACCTGCTGATTTGGCAGTTGCAGCTGGACCAGTAGCATGGTTTGCCTTTTTGTGCTGACTGGGGAAAGACGTATCCATCAAATAAGTGGCTTCGTTGACTTGAATTATCATACACGCTGGTGCAGAATAACTCTTCTTTACTTGCTTTTTTCTCATTACTTCATTGATTAAAATAGTTGTTATTTCGTTCTTATTTTGCTTAAAACGGAGTTCAAAAAAGGGCATAAAAAAGCGAACAAAGGAAACTCTTGAAAGTCCTTTGTTTACAGGGGTTACGGCACGCTTCGCGCGCGCGTATGCGAGAAGAAAAAATGTGTTATTAGACGCTAGGTGCGCATAGTGTGTGTGTGTGTTAGCAAATTATTTGGATTGACCAAAGATAAAGTGCAAAAAGATGCAAAGAATCGAATAATTCTTTGCAGTACTTCATTCACTTGATATGTCATTGCTAATTGTTTCACGGCGGCAAAGGTAAGAAGAAATAATTAAAGGGGCAAGGAAAGTAGGGAGAAAGTTGCCTTACCCCTACGTACTTTTACTCAATCCTCACACTCTTTCCATCCTTATAACAAGCGATGGTGCGGTTACCTTTCTTATATATATCCTCATTGCCGGGCATATCCAACGTGAAGCCAGCAGCCTTGACTTGAGCTACAAGGTTATCGTATGCAGGCTGATTGAATACTGCGATAATCATTGCGCCATCCTTGAAAGCAATGTAACTAGACACACCCTTGCGCATTGGCTTTGGATAGTCCTCATACTTATCAGCAGTGAGGAGCTTTGCTAAAGCACAATTCTTATAATACATCTTAGAGAACTTATCGAGTCGATAAACCTCATAATTAGTCTTCAATTTATAACCATACTTCTTGGTAATAGCAGCCGTCTTATCTGGATTCTGGAACATATCCAGTGCCTCAGCTATACTGATTACGTCCTTCATGGGTTCAACACTTACAACCGTATCAGTAGTTACAGGCTTCGAAGTGGGCTGCGTTGCATTTTGCTGCGTACCACAACTACTAAAACTAAAGACTGCCACAACAAGGGCAATTGCTATCCATACATTCTTCTTCATAATCATTCCTTATTTTGTCGTATTGATTCTTTCATGTTTAACTGATGATAAACACCTATTCTATTTCCCAATTATCTCCTGCATTTCTTGCCTCACCTCGGTAGCTGTAACAGTATGCAATGAACCTTCTTCCACCTCCAACAGGCAATCAGCAAAGCGCACGGCCAATTCCAAATCATGTGTAGAAAGCACGATGAGTTTATCTTTCTCATGCGCCATAGAGCGTAACAACTGAAAGGTCTCTGCCTTAGAAGGGAAATCAAGAAAGGCTGTTGGCTCATCAAGGAGTATGATGGGTGTCTCTTGTGCAAGTGCCTTTGCAATCATCACCTTTTGTCGCTCGCCATCAGAAAGCGTCTGAATCATCCTATGTCGAAGTGGCTCTATCCCCACAGAGCGGATAGCATCATCAACAACAGCACAATCTTTAGCACGCAACTTACCAAAGAAACCTGTGTAAGGGGAACGCCCCAATCCGATAACTTCTGCCACTGTCAGATTCTGCACATCAGGTTTCTGTGTCAGGACAATGCTTATCTTTCGTGCCAATGCTTGCTGTGTAAAGCTCTCTATGCCTTGCCCATCTAATAGAAGGTTGCCCGATAGCTTTGGAAGAAAGCCTGTCAACGTCTTTAGAAGCGTAGACTTACCGATACCATTCCGCCCTATTAAGCAATGTAATTGACCGCTTTGCAACTCTACATTCACATCAGAAACGAGTGCTTGCGAAGCCGTATAGCCTACTGAGAGATGTGACAGGGAGATCTTCATAACGCCGTCAGACAAAGAACATCACCAGCACTTGGGCTATGATCACACGAATAAACATACCCAAAGGATAAACGGTTGCATAACTGATGTTGCTTGTTTCGCCATTAACGGTATCGTTGGCATAACCCAATGCCATAGGGTTTGCCATCGAGCCACATAGGATTCCGCAGATAGTACCAAAGTCGAACTTCTTCATGCGGAGCGCAACAACACCCACAATAATCACTGGCAGTACCGTAAGGACAAATCCTAAGCCTATCCAAAGTAAGCCTTCTGGACGCACAACCGTTGCTAAGAAGTCCTTACCTGCATCCAAACCGAGGCATGCAAGATAAAGGGCTAGTCCTAACTTACGCAACATCAACGATGCACTTCGGGTGGCGTAAGCGATGAAGTGGAAACGAGGACCGAACGCACCGATGAGGATTCCCATAATAATAGGACCTCCTGCAATCCCTAAATGGATGGGAGAATCCATACCAGGGAGCGTGAATGGGATTGTTCCTAACGCCAAACCGAGCAGCATACCAAGGAAGATAATAGCCAAGTTAGGCTCATTGAGCGTCTTAACAGAGTTACCCAAGAACTTCTCTGCATGGTCGATTGCTTCTGGCTGACCCACTAATGTGAGGCGATCACCATAGCGCAAGACAAGATCTTCCGTCGCCAAGAGCTTGATATCACTACGGAGAACACGACTAACATTGACGTTATAAGCATCACGAAGGTGCAACTGACCAAGTCGCTTACCATTAAGAACGCTCTTTGACAATACTATCACGCGGCTCTCCACCTTAGAATCGAGGTGGTTCCAGTCCACTTGTTCCTTATTCAAGTCACGCTCCACACGCTTACCAAAGAGCAATTCCATCGCTGGCACTTCCTCTTTCTTCGTTGCCACAAGGAGGTTGTCATTCGTCTTGAGTTCGGTTGTTCCCTTCGGCACAATCACTTCATCGCCACGCCAAATGCGCGAGATAATAAACTTGCGGTGCGTGCCCTGTGCTATGTCTGCAATGTTCTTACCATTGATAGCAGGGTTGACTACAACGAATTGACCAATAAAGGTATGGTCGTCGCTACTGCTACTCTTCACCTCCAAATCGCTGGGCTTGACAAAGAACTTACGGATGAATATCATTGCAAAGATAACACCTACAACACCGAGTGGATAGGTAACAGCCGTTGCCAAAGCTGCTCTAGCACCGCTCACACCCACATGCTGCAACGCTTGCTGACCCGCACCGAGAGCCGGCGTATTCGTGGTTGCACCGCAAAGAATACCTATCATATCCGACATGGGCACCTTCATGATATACGTAAGGGCTATTGCCATTGCCGTACCAAGAATGATGACCGCCAGAGACCAGATATTAAACGAGGTTCCCTCATGCCTAAAGGAACCAAAGAAGTTAGGTCCCACGTGCAAGCCTAAGGTATAAACGAAGATAACCAAGCCGAACGTCTCACAATAGTTGAGCATTTGGTCGTCTACCTTCAAGCCGAGACTTCCCACAGCGATACCAAAGAAGAATACAAAGGCAACGCCTAACGAGATACCAGCAAACTTTATCTTACCCAAGCCGAGACCAACAGCACAAATGAGCGATATAACTACTACGCCTTGAAGTGCTGAAGGAATGGAGAAGAGTCCATTGATCCAATCCATATTATCGTTGTTTAGTTGTTATCCTTTATAATAATCCTAAGTATTGCTCCAAAGGGATTCCCCTGTTCTTATCCTCGTTATCCTTATTACGATCTATCAGTGCGTAAACGCCGTCCATCGCCTTTTGTGTACTCGGGATGAGCAGTTCGCCATCCAGCAAGTGACCAATAAGAATAGCAGAGAAGATATCGCCTGTCCCTGGGAAATGGACGGGGATTTCGGTATAAGGGAGACTGAAATACTTATCTGTTACATGATTATACCCCGCTACGGAAGGCGTACCATCAATAAGAATGGAGGTGATTAATGCCGACTTCGTTCCTATCAAACGCAAGCCATCGAGCAAACGCTTCGCCTCATCGAAGTCTACTCCATCTGTATTAAACTTGCTCGATGTGAGGTAACAAGCCTCCGTGTAATTAGGGAAAGTGAGGTCGGCAACGCTTATCATCTCACGCATTGAGTTGATAGTGGCAGCCGTCACACCATTATAGAGCTTCCCTTCATCGCCCATTATCGGGTCAACAAAGATGGTTGTGCCCCGTGCAGCTTGCTCACGACAATAGGCTGAAACTAATTGCGCCTGACGTTCTGATGCGATAAAGCCCGTCGCTATCGCATCGAAACTGAAACCTAATTCCTTCCAAACAGGGAATACATCCTTGATATAATCAGTTGTCTCTAAGATCTTAAACTTACCATAGTCGAGCGTATTTGAGACCAATGCCGTAGGAAGGTTATACACGGGATGCCCCAAATAAGACAAGATAGGCAGCATTGCGGCTGTAGCTACTTTGCCATATCCTGCCATGTCATTGATAAGAAGTATATGTTTCTTACTCATTAATTATGTTGGTTAATGGACTACAAAGGTAGTGTAAACCGCATGAACGGCAAAATAAAAACCCCATAAATAACGTGTTAGTACGAGTTGACAAGTGTATGAGCTGACAAGTGAACAAGTGGTTAGTTCCGTTAGATAGGCTACCCAACACGCCCCCTAAAAGTTATAGCTAACAGCTAAGAAGACGCCATGCATGCACTTCTTCTTCGGATAGAAGTCATTGAATCGGACGTTATCATAGACCAGATTGCGCCGCAGGGCATACGTATCAAGAGTAGAGAACTTATAGCCAGTCCAAATGCTCATATCACCAACATCAACGCTCAGTCCCAGCTTGCAATCGAAGGCATACCACGTACCCTTACTCGTATGCACATTCACCACATCCTTTGGTAGGTTGTAATTACCCAACAAATCAACAAAGACATTACCCAAAGGGATATTCATCATAAAGCCTGGTTCGGCAAATAACTTCAGCTTCGCATCAGCTATCTTCAATACAGTTGGAGACATAAGACGCAGCGAAGGGCGAAGGAAGAAGTCCTCCGCTTCCCTATAGTCTGACGAGACTATCCATCCATTGCCTTCGGGAACTCCATCATAAGAAACCTGCTTCCACATTCCCACCGATGCGCCTACGCCCACATAAGGGGTAAACATTCGATGATAGGAAACATCCACTTGCCAAGTGCCTTGTAAGGTTAGTTCGCCCCCTAATGCGATACTATTCTTATTAAACGAGTCATCGCCTTGGGCACTCGCAACTAGCACAGAGCCTAACAAATAGAGTAACGTTAGAATCTTCTTCATCATATTTTGTCGAATTAAGTCAGGTGCAAAGGTAAACAAATAATACCTATTTCTATTTCATTATACCCTACTTAATGACCATACAACCGCCCTGCCCATCGTTTCTAACGTGTTTCCACTTCGGTTATAACCCTTTCGAGGATGATTCCTTATATGCGTTCAGCTTGTTATTCCCCTACCTCCGAGTTGCCACGCACGTGTGTTTCGTTCGTTACGCACGTGTGTTTCAATCGCTATACACGTATGAGTTATTCGTTATACACGTATGAGTCATTCGTTACACACGTGTGATTCATTCGTTATACGCCTATGTTTCATCTCTTATATACGTGTGTTTTATTCGTCTCATCATGAAGAGACACAAGTTTCATCGTGATGAGACACAAGTTTCATCATGATGAGACAAAGACTTCACCATGGTGAAGATAACAAAACATACGTCAGAAAAAGATGCAAAGCATAGGAGAAAGCAATCGATGGCAGGCGAGAAACGAAAGGGAATCGTATTACGCAAGGCAGGGATACGAGGGAGAAAGAACAACAAGAAAGGGCAACGAGCGAGAGGGAACAAGGCGGTTGCGGGAAACGAAACAGCCCGCTACCAAAGGGTAACGGGCTGCTTATATATATATAAGGTGTAAATCTTATCTGTTTTTGACCTATTGATTAAGCCTCTACAGGAGCTTCTGCAAGTTCGTGTGAACGCTTCTCAATCTTCTTACCTAATACGAGGTAAGCAACTGGAGATGCAATGAAGATTGAACTCAAAGTACCGATGATGATACCAATAATCATTGCGAATGAGAAGCTGCGGATGCTATCACCACCGAGGATGAAGATAGATACGAGCACGATCAATGTAGAGACTGACGTATTGATAGTACGTGAGAGGGTCTGGTTGATAGAGTCGTTAAATATCTTCTGAATATCCGCCTTACCGAGAGTGTGCTGATGTTTGCGCAAGTTCTCACGGATACGGTCATATACAACCACCGTATCGTTGATATCGTAACCGATAACGGTCAAGATGGCACCAATAAATGTCTGGTCGATTTCGAGAGAGAAGCCTATCCATCCGTAACATAACGAGAAGCAACCGATAACGATAGTGGTATCGAGGACTAGTCCTACGATTGAACCAACAGAGAAACCGATATTGCGGAATCGTAAGAGGATGTAGAGGAAGATGAAGAAGATAGCCAGTAAGACGCTCATGAACGCATTGTAGGTAATGTTCTTTGCGATAGAAGGACCCACCTTTGCGCTCTGGATGATAGAACCACCCTCACGAATGTCTGGATTCTTGAAGTTCGCTACACTTGCCTGACTAACGAAGCCACCCTTCTTCAACGCATTGTAGAGAATAGTCTCTGCCTTGTCGTCTTCCATTGGGTCGTTAGAATCGATGTTATAGTTGGTTGAGATACGAACAGTCTTACCATCTGTACCAAGTGCGATAACACTGGTTGTAGCTGGTTTACCTGCGTTCTCGCCCACTGTGTTGACGAATGCATTAGTCATCACCTTACGTACATCCTCAACCTGTGTTGGCTTATTCAGTGTGACAACATAGTTGCGACCACCAGTGAAGTCGATACTACGGCTCAAACCACGTACTACGAAACTACCAATACATACCAATACTGCAATGCCCCAGACAGCGAATGTAGTCTTATACATTGAGAGGAAGTGGTAGTTCTTATCCTGCATGAAGTTCTTAGAGAAGGCGGTTGTAAATGTCTGATTCAACCACTTATCCTTACCAACGCGGTTCTCGAATACGATACGTGTGAGGAATACGGCGGTGAAGAAAGAGATTACAAGACCGATGATCCATGTTGTTGCGAAACCACGGATAGGACCTGTACCTGTAACAAGGAGGATAACACCTGTGATGAGTGAGGTGAGGTTAGAGTCGAAGATAGCAGAGAATGCGTTACTATAACCTTCCTTCAAGGCTTGCTTCATACCCTTGCCGAGCTTCAGCTCCTCCTTGATACGCTCATAGATAAGCACGTTCGCATCCACGGCTGTACCCAAAGTCAACACGATACCAGCAATACCAGGCATGGTCAATGCCGACTGGAAGGATGCAAGGACACCCAAGGTGAAGAAGAGGTTGGCAAGCAATGCCAAGTTAGCCATCATACCTGGGATGAAGTTATACATCAGAATCATGTAGAGCATGAGCAATACAAAGGCGATTGCAAATGATACAAGACCTTGATGGATAGACTGTGCACCCAATGTAGGACCAACTACTTCCTCCTGTACTATCTTAGCAGGTGCAGGCATACGACCTGACTCCAATGTGTTTGCTAAGTCCTTTGTATCCTCAATAGTGAAGTTACCAGAGATAGATGACTGACCACCTGTAATCTCACCATTTACACGTGGAGCAGAATATACTACACCATCCAATACGATAGCAATAGCCTTACCAACATTTGCCTTCGTGAGAGCTGCCCACTCACGAGCACCTTCTGAGTTCATTGTCATGCTAACCTCAGGGCGACCGAACTGGTCGAACTGGTCTTTAGCATCTGTAACAACGTCACCTTCCAATGGTGCACGACCATCAGAGGTTGTGACCTTCAAGGCGTGAAGTGCATATACGTTCTTCTGCTGTAAGCCTTCAGCTGGCTTAGCACTCCAAAGGAGTTTCAAGTTGCTAGGCAATACTTGCTTTGCGAGCTGACTATGGATGAGCTTATTGATAGCAGCTGTATCACGCACATTTGCATAACCTACGAGACTCAAGCCTTCGCCTGGCACTGTCTGTAACATTGAGAGTAATGGGTGTTGCTTCTTAGCAGCAGCCATCTGTGCAGACTCTGTTGATGTGGCAGAGTTCTTACCTGCGTTCAATGTTAGTTTAGCGTCTTTGTTAGGCTTTGCAGCTTTCGTAGAATCCTTTGCTGTAGCATCGCTCTTTGAATCACCATTAGCTAAACGCTGGTCGAGCTGGGCTAAGTAAGGAGCTACCTCTTGGCTGTTGTAAGTCTCCCAGAACTCTAGATTAGCCGAACCCTGAAGGAGTTTACGCATACGCTCAGGCTCACGAATACCAGGCATCTCAACCATCAAGCGACCTTCCTGACCTTCCAACTTCTGGATGTTAGGCTGAACTACGCCGTACTGGTCAATACGATTGGTAACAACGTTGTAAGAGTTATCGATGGCTGAAGCAACTTCCTCACGGAGAGCCTTCTCTACATCTGCATCAGAACTCTGTGTTGTAACCTTGCCTTTCAACTGTTGTGTTGCAAAGACTTCTGCTAGCTTATGACCTGGAGCTACCTTGTGGTAAGCATCAACGAAGAGACTGATAAAGTCCTTCTGACTTGTCATCTCTTCCTTCTTTGCCTCCGCCATAGCCTTCTGATAAGCAACATCCTGCTTGTGGTCAGCCAATACGTCAACAACGTCAGGTACTGAAATCTCAAGTACAACGTTCATACCACCTTTCAAGTCAAGACCTAGACCGATCTGTGTTTCAAGGCACTTCTGGTAAGAGTAGATACCCAAGTACTTAACAGAATCTTTATAATCCTGTCGTGCAATAGGGTCTTTAATCTCCGCTGCCTTGCTATCGTAGTAGCTTGTCGCCACTGAGAAAGACAGGTAGAAGATACTTGCGAGCGTCAACAAGACTGATACGCAAATTACTAATCCTTTGTTTTGCATTTTATTTGATTGTATTTAATTATAGTTTCGCTACGCTTAATAGACGTGCAAAGATAAGCATTTTCTCACACTTTGGGAAATTTACACCTTATAAATGTGTGCTTTTTAAGGTTTGGGGCGGTATTTGAGCCAACAATAAATGGGATAATGGTCAGATGCAGTCACACTATTGTCGACGTGCGCATCGTATGGCTCAAAGTCGTCAGAACAGAATATGTGGTCTATACGGAAGTACATCCCACTACGATGATAACTGATCCCAGGACCATTACCACTCGCTACGAAGCAATCTATCAGTCCCTTATCTATGACTCGATGGGTGTAACTTAATGGGTTATCATTAAAGTCGCCACAGAGTATTACGGGTACATTCTTATCGAGATATTGCTTAACATAACGTGCCACCATATCTGCTTGTGGAGCACGACGCATTGACACCTTTCCCAACTTACGCAACAGGTGCACGGACTCTGACTTGGCCTTATCCGTCTGCATGCTCCCTTTCACAAGTGACTTAAAGCCCGCTTTATCATCATTGGATAAGCCATTACTCTCAAAATGGTTATTCACAACAAGCGTCTTTGTACCTTTTATGTCTACCATATAAGCCACACTTTGGTTAGAGCTAGAGCCATACGGGATGGTATCTTGCCAAAGAATTGGATAACGACTCAGCAGTACCATGTAATCAGCACCGGGCTTCTTCTTCACCATCAACTTGAAGTATGGATAGTGTGCCTTCAGTCTTTCATAGATTCCTCCACTCTTATCACCATCACCTTGGGCTTCTTGCAAGCAAACCAAATCAGCCTTGCTGTCAATGATATAGTTGACAATGGGGTTGGTCTTAGGATTAGTCTCTTCCCAAGAATCAAACATATAGACATTGTAAGACAGGACTTTTATAGCACCATGAGGCTTATCCTTTGGAAGATTAAACGGGCAATAGATTCGGATAGAGGCAAAACAAAGGATAAAGCCCAATATGGGAAGCCATATTGTACGCAATCTCACAAATGCCCAAAAGACAAGGAAAACGAAGTTAAACGCAAGGAGTATAGGATATCCCAATCCTAGATTAGCAAGCAGAGGATAATCAACAGGATTCAACCAGTCGATATTGCCAATTAGCAACATCAACAATATAACAAGGATATTACCTACAAAGAGTGCTCTGAATGTGAACTTCTTGAAATTCTTAAGCATCATAAATATACGCTCATAAGTCTCGTTCAGGACATCTGCCCATGCTAATTACAATAACACTTACTTCTTGCTACTATCGAAGAGCTTTTGCTTCTCTGATTTAGATAGGCTATCATAGCCGCTCTTGCGAATCTTGTCTAAAATGCGATCTATCTCTTCTTGCTCTCTATGCTTCTGCGCATTATAATCCCAATCACTATTCTGTGTTGTCGAGTTATGCTGTGAGGAGTCTCCCCAAGAGCCATTACTTCCGCCTGTTCCAACCTTCCCAGTATGCTTTTCCCAACTATCTTTCATACGATCAAAGAACTGATGCCCTTTGTGCATACCCATATTTCCATATCCTGAATACGGATGTCTCTTCCAATACATAATCAGTAAGAAACCCGTCAAAGCACCTCCCACATGCACTACATGGGCAATATCAGAGCCAGGACTGAACGATGAGAAAATCTCAATAGCAATCATTCCTGTTACCAACCATTTGGCTTTTATGGGAACAGGAATCGGTATAATGAACATTCGCTCATTAGGGAATAACATTCCAAAAGCTAGTAACAAACCAACAACAGCACCGGATGCTCCAATTGCCATTGTTTGTTGGATATATATAACAGATGGTATGTCAATGCTCACCCCATTCCTCGTCACAGTAATCGTATCCATTACGAAAGGCATACAATACCACGCTAATTCCTGAAGGATACCGCCTCCAATACCACAGATAATGTAATAAAAAAGGAACTTCCTCGGTCCCCATACATGCTCTATGACTGATCCAAACATCCACAACATAAACATGTTCGTGGCAATATGCATAATATTGCCATGCATAAACATACTGGTAAAGAACTGCCAGACGCCGAAGTTAGAAGAACCAATATAGAATAACCCAAAGAGATTATCAAAATCAATACCTATAACTCCAAACACATAAGAAGCAAAAAACACCAAGACGTTTATAATAAGGAGATTTCTTGTGACTATCGGAATATTCAGTATATTACGCATTTGTTAGTTTCTTATTGTAAGCCATTATCTTTAAAACGTTGCAAAAATACGAAATAATCCCGTTATTTAGCAGGAAAAGGGAAGGATAAGAGCCTATTTTTATATTTTTCTACACTTTTCCTTCGATTTTACTTGTTATATAAAAGGAAACAACTATATTTGCAGCATAATCGAAAGTATCATTTATAAATTAATCAACAAATAAATCGGAATTATGAACAAGACAGAGTTAATCGAGAAGATTGCGGCTTCTGCTAATCTAAGCAAGGCTGACGCAAAGAAGGCATTAGATGCAACAACTGAAGCAATCAAGGGTGCACTTGTTGAAGGAGATAAGGTTCAGCTCGTAGGCTTCGGCACATTTTCTATCAACGAGCGTCCAGCTCACGAAGGTATCAACCCTGCAACAAAGCAGAAGATTCAGATTCCAGCAAAGAAGGTTGCAAAGTTCAAGGCTGGTGCAGAATTGGCAGATGCTGTAAACAAATAAATTGTAAACTATTTACAATAGTATAAGAGGCGAGCCTTGCAAGGTTCGCCTCTTTGATTGTTTTACTATTCAAGACAAAACAATAAAAGAAATGACATATTCCTCATTGCTTATCATTCCCGTCTCTCAATATCCTAACTAGCTTCCCATTAGGCACATCCCCTCCTAGAGCTACCCTCTCCTTTCGGCTTGGGGGCGGGGGTGAGGCTTTCTTTTCCTGTTTTCCTAGCTGGATTATCCACTGACACCTCCACTGCATTTGCAGCATCGCGCATCCTATTCTTAGGAGTAAAGACAATCTTTGGTTTCTTCAGCGTGGCGGCTGTTACATCTTTCTGATTGTCCATCATCTTTGGAGGGAAATAAACACGGAGCGAACCGAGGTCGCCAAGGTCAACACTAGCACCCATCTTCAACGAACGGCATGCCATCTTACCCAATGTGATAAGCGTGTTCATCACGTCACCACGCGAGAGCGAGGTCTCGTCCATAATCATGTCGCAAAGTGCATCAAGCGTCATGTGTTGGTTACTCTTGGGCACAGCATAGTACACCGTTTGCCCCTTTTTCTTCCCGATTGTTTGTTTCTTTGATTTTACTTCGAACTCTACCATAGTATCATTCTTTTAAATGGTTGATAATTATGTTATTAAAACTCTTTTTCTATTAGTATTCAACTGTTCGTATGTTACTATGTCTCAAAATCCTATGTACCTCTGTCTCATACAAAAGCCCCACCCCGTTAGGTTGGGGTGAGGCTATACCACGGAAGCGAGAGAACCAAATTAATACACTAGTTTTGAAAGACATTAATTTCACAATTAATATAATCGAGTTGTCTTATTACAGAACGATTGATGCCCTGAATCAATCTAAAAAAATGCTCCCGTGGCACATATCCTAACTAGCCCCCGTAGGTACATCCCCTCCTAGAGAGGGGCTGGGGGTGAGGCCGTACCACGGAAGCGAGAGAACCAAATTAATACACTAGTTTTGAAAGACATTAATTTCACAATTAATATAATCGATTGTCTTATTACAGAACGATTGATACCCTAAATCAATCTAATAAATGCTCCCGTGGCACATATCCTAACTAGCCCCCGTAGGTACATCCCCTCCTGCGGAGGGGCTTGGGGAGGATTTCTTTCCTAACCTGCTACTGGCCCATTCTCTTCTTTATTCTCCTTCTTCTCTGGTTCTTTCGCTGGCTCTTTCTTCCTAGCAGGATTATCCACCGACACCTCCGCAGCATGGGCAGCCTCACGCATTTTAGCTTTAGGCGTGAAGATAATCTTAGGAGTTTTGAGTGTAGCAGCTGTCACGTCCTTCATGTTGTCCATCATCTTTGGAGGGAAGTACACACGGAGTGAACCGAGGTCGCCAAGGTCAATACTAGCACCCATCTTCAATGAGCGGCACGCCATCTTACCCAACGTGATAAGCGTATTCATCACGTCACCGCGTGAGAGCGAAGTCTCGTCCATAATCATGTCGCAAAGTGCATCAAGCGTCATGTGTTGATTACTCTTGGGCACAGCATAGTACACCGTCTGCCCCTTCTTCTTCCCGATTGTTTGTTTCTTTGATTTTACTTCGAATTCTACCATAGCATTATACTTTTAAATGGTTGATAAATATGTTGTTAAAACTAACTCTTCCATTGGTATTCAACACTTCGTTTCAAGGGTGTTTAAGACTCTTCGCCAAGGGTGTTTAACACTGTTGCCTAAGGGTGTTTAACACCCTTGACCGTAGGTGTTTAACACCCTTGAAACTCATTGTTCTATGTCCTACTTTAATTACCTTGCGGCGGTTCTTAAGGTGTCGCCTTTTAGAGGGCAACACCTGTAAAGGAGCTATCGCAAGGACTACTCGAACAGCGCCTCCGCCCTGTACCCGTAGTAGCGGATGTAGTTGCGCACGCCGACGAAACCACTGTAGAAGACCAGGTAGTACGCGTCGCTACTGCCCCATGGGTCAGCACTTGACGACCAATAGGTGCCGCCGTAGCCAACGTAGTGCAGCTGACCAGAGTAGTAGTAACCCAAGGCGGGCAGGTAGAAATATTTGTTTGCATCGGCTGCAGAAGGAAGGCCGGAGTTGTTGATGCTACTGCTGTTGTTGTCGTAGTTCTTCCATGTTGTACGCAAGTCGGTTGTATTATCGGCAGACTTCTCTGTATTGTAATTACCCTCTGCCAGTAGTACAGACTTCTTCTTAAACCACATGCCACCTTTGTATAAGCGACCCATTGTTGTCCATAATTCGTCTGCGTCCCAACGTGGATCACCATACATGCAGTACCAAGACAGCTCATTAGCGTTGGGGAGGTCTTTACATGAAGTGTGAGTAGCTGGATTACTTACGCCATTACCTGGGTAACTCTCGTTGTAGTAACGTGAGTCTGTGTTATTCTTAGCGTAATCGTTTGAGGTTGTTGCGCCTGTAAGACCTTGGCTGAGTGTTGGCTGGCTACCACTGTGATTCCATTCATGTCCCTTCCAATATTGATCCTGTGCGTCCCACATATAGTAATGGTCACCATCGTAATTCTTTACGTCAAGATTAGCAGTCATATCGTAGTAGGTGTTCTTGTCATAATTGAATGATGGTAAAACTTTCGTGATAGTTCCTTCTACATTTGTGTCGTAGTCCTTCACCCAATAACGAACCTTAAGCGTATGTGCACCTGGTTTGATAAGCATGTAGACCTTATCAGCTGTAGAGATAGAGGTAGCATTGGTGAAAGAGAAACCTTTCTCGTTTGTGCTGCCTGCAACTGGGTCTTTTGTTGTTAAGACAATTTGTTTGCTACCTGCTGAACCATTCAAGTTTCCTGTGCTAGAATTAATAGTGTAGGTTTCCGCAATATCGTCGTCGGAATTTACTTCGATTTTTGTTAAGTAGCAGTTCTTCAATACAGCATTGCTTGTGTAAGGCTGGAAAACGAGATAAGTTGCTTGATGCTCTAATTGGAAACTAAAGACGCTGCCACCTAAAGTACCTGTTGCCGTGGCTGTACCGTAGTCACCTGAATTGCCAAGGTGATTGGTTGTGTTTGGCGTTGTTTGGGTCTGGGCTGTTGGAATCGTTACTTGGTTGCTACTACTATTCTTACCGAGATAGTAAACCTTATAATTTGCGCTTCCTCCGAATTTCCCAGGAACTTTGAACTTGAACGAAGCTGAATGTGCGTGGGCTGCATCTACAGTGTTACTAACTTGCATCGTGCCATCGTCGTCCTTCACGTATATCTTGTCGCCCTCTTCCCAATAGAACTTGCCTGTTGCATAATCAATTGAGGTACGGGTCTGTGTTGGTACGTCTGCAACAAAGGTTGCAAAGCCTTTGCCACTATCTCCAGTTTTACCATTCTGCGCAATGTCTTCGTTGGCACAAGAGACAGCTGTCAGTGCTATACTGAAAAGTGCCGCAAGGGAGAATAAATGTGACTTAAATAATTGTTTTGTTTTCATCATTACTTTGTTTTTTCTGATTCTTGTTTATAACTCTCTTTACTTAGTCTTCCCAAGAAGTATTCTCTTCATCACTGCCAGCTTCTTCTCCTTGCCATGCTGGAGCAGGTTTTGCACCTCCAGCAGCTGTTGGACCTGTTGCATGATTTGCTGGCTTATGTTGACCAGGGAAAGACGTATCCATCAAATAAGTGGCTTCGTTAACTTGAATTATCGTACACGCTGGTGCAGAATAACTCTTCTTTACTTGCTTTTTTCTCATTACTTCATTGATTAAAATAGTTGTTATTTCGTTCTTATTTTGCTCAAAATCGAGTTCACAAAAGGGCATAAAAAAGCGAACAAAGGAAACTCTTGAAAGTCCTTTGTTTACAGGGGTTACGGCACGCTTCGCGCGCGCGTATGCGAGAAGAAAAAATGTGTTATTAGACGCTAGGTGCGAATGTGTGTGTGTGTGTGTGTGTTAGCAAATTATTTGGATTGACCAAAGATAAAGTGCAAAAAGATGCAAAGAATCTGATAATTCTTTGCAGTACTTCGTTCACTTGATATGTCATTGCTAACTGTTTCACGGCGGCAAAGGTAAGAAGAATAAATTAAAGGAGCAAGGAAAAGAAGAAAAGTCTTCTCTAGGACACCTAAATTTTACTAGAAGTCCTAGAGAAGACTATGCGAAATTAGAGGAACTAGACGCATCACTAGCCATAGAACCTTACATGATTCCAGTCTGCTTATCTTCTTGACGTTCTATTCGCTTTTCAATCTGCTTATAAGCCTTACCCTTCGATAATCGCCACGTAAAGTTAAGCCCTATCATATTACCCAAGTCTCTATTACGTTCTATTTCACTCTTATGTAGATATTCGTTGAGGAGTTGTGACTTATACATTCGTGGATGCTGTTGGAAGACGTGTTGCACATCGAGTGAAAGACTGCAATTCCCCCAACTATAGCTTATTGCCAAATAACTAAACGCTCCATTATGCCCTAATCTCTCTCCTTCTAAGAACCTCCAACCATTATCAGCATATCCTTGCAAAGTCCATTTACCAAGGTAAGCCTGCACACTCCCACCATAAGTGTAGCTGGTGAGATAATGACGATAAAGACTACAAACATTAAAATAACGGTTAATTCCACCCGTCAATGTCACTGATAAGTGTTCAGGAATAAGCTCATACTTCAAATTATCTTGCACATGGAACAAGCTAATACTCCCCATGTTCTGTTGCGAATAAAGGAACTCATCCGATGCTGTTCGCTCATATCTTGCCATGTTACAATGCAAGTTTCGCCGATACTCCATGTACATACTGTTCGACACCCGATCACCATAATAATCCAAACTCATCGTATGTTGAATGACACGTGAGGGCTTCAAGGCAGGATTACCCACTGTCCATTCACGACTATTATTCCTTATTCGCATATCAGAAACCATTGCGTAAGGCGAAACTCGGCGATAAGTTTGAAAAGCGTAACCCACATTTAGTCCTTTCAGAAGCATATACTTTAATGTAACCTTCGGTCGGAACGTCCAGTAATTATAATCATAACTGGCTTGAGAATAGGTTTTGTTTGCCACTCCAACGCCCAGAGAATAACTCAACTGCTGCCACTTTCCTTTTAACTCAGAGAAAAGATAGAGTTCACCAAGGTGCATCTTATTCAGTGCATCAACATCCCCTGTATAATGATTACGCGTGTATTTCTGCATGTGTTGCAAGCCAGCAGAGAGCGTGAAAGGCTTCAATTTGTTTTCATAAATAGCCTCACTCTGAACCGACCAAGTATCTCCATCTACATTATAAGTATAGGGTGTTCCCTCACCCTGCCTCACGTACTTATCCGTGTAGATAGCTGTTCCAACAACATTCGCCGTTACACTCTGATGATTCCCTAGCTTGTGAAAGAAGTAAAGATCGATAACTGGCGTAAAACGACTCGACCTATTCACATCTTGATAAGCCTGTGTTAGCGTCCCATCCATTAATTGATAATCAGAAAAACAACTAGGAGTATTCATTCCAAAGGTCGATAACGTGGCTTGGAAAACATAGGAGGCTGAATCGGCAAGGCTATACTTCATCTGAAGTCGATTACCCAAAGCTCTATCCCTACCAGCCGTTTGCTTACGTGTAACAAGATAATGACTACCATTATTTAATAGGTAATCTGCCGTCTCTGAAGTACGCCCATTACGGAAGTCCCGATAGGAGAAGTTATAAGAAAAGGACAGCTCCGAATTTTTATGATTTAGCTTTGTATAGATGGTATTATCCGTATTCCACGCTGTTAGCGTGTGTGTTAAGTCTACGCCAACGACGTATCCACTTGTGTTCCTTTTCGTTTTTATATCAATAACATAAGCTATATTCTCCCCGTATCTGACACCCGGATTATCGATGAAATCAATGTTTTTCACAAGTTTAGGGTCTAAGGAGAGCATTTCCTCCTTATCTATTACAACTCCATTCAGCCTTAGCTGCACCGCACCATTATTCATTAAAGCAGTAACAACATGGCTCACAGGATCTACCCGAACGTGTGGTAACGATAGTTTACTTAGCAAACTATATCCATTCGTGGATGCTTTACGCTGTGTATCAGACGGAATAATCAACAGACCATCCACCTTTGTTACCACTCGAGCAGCCTCAACAGTAACCTCGTTAAGCTGCACCTCCTTCGGTTCTTTTGCATTCTTCACCTCTTCTTGGGCTCCAACTGGTAGCACCAAGAAGACTAACAGCAATGTACATAATACTTTCTTCATAGCTTGAATATTTTGAAGCAAAGGTAATTCCAACGCTGTTCAAGTGCAAAAAATAAGACTGACATCTGTCTGACAATAGCTTTTCTCTGTTGCTCCTAACGCTTCTAAGGATTATTCACCTTATAAGTGTTTGAGTCGATATCCGCCTCCCTTCTCTGCCGTAATGGTCAATCCACAATGCTCACAAACAACAGGCTTCAAGCGACGAATCAGTGTGTAAAGTGTCTCACTGGCATCGGGTTTCTTCGGCCAAAGGCTTTCACAAATGGTAATCTTTGATAATTTCATATCACCAGAAGCCATAAACAACTCCATCAACTGGTGTTGCATAGGTGTAAAAGGAATCTCTTTCCCCTGCACATCACGGAAGGAATGCTCCAAAGGGAGGTAGGTCATACTTCCAAAAACCATTCTCCCAGCCCCATTCCGATGCCAATAAACAACAGAAAAGAGCATCCATAACATGGCAGATAAGGTGAGGAACAAAGCTAAACGTTGGTCAGATAATCCCCAAATAGTACCAAATGAACAATCAGCATAGCTTTGGAACATAAAAGAATGCTGTCCTTTCTGCCATTGATAACGCTGACTACACAAGGAATAATCGTTCTTTTCGAGTGCATAAGATACAAATGACCGACTCTTCAAGTCCTTTATTCGCAAATGCTCACGGTAGTTTTGTATCGTATCAGGCGTTATCCATGCTTCACGCTTCGCTGCAAGTGTCTTCTCCAAAGCCTGATTCATGTCCTGCACAATAGCTGTTTCTGCACAACAATAACTGTCTATGCTCGTGCAAACAGCTGACAACACCAGTAAAAGAAATACTATTACGGAAGAGATAGGTTTCATAAGTGAAGGAATTAAATAACTGAATAACAGGCATAAAAGCATGTGATTCGCAAATATAAGTCTTTTTTTCTTTACCTCCAAATCTATCCAAAGTAAATGTCGCTATATATATAATAGGTGTAACAAACAAGCACATGCAAGGGCAGAACACCAATAAAAAGAATCGGTAAGAGTTGCTGATAATACAAAAAAACATTACCTTTGCACGTGTGATTGTCCTATGGTGTAATGGTAGCACTACAGTTTTTGGTTCTGTCAGTGGTGGTTCGAATCCGCCTGGGACAACTCTTTTAGATAAGAGTTCTTTGAATATCAGTACTTTCAAAGCGCCTTATCTCAAACATAATTAACTAAATCCATTAATTACCTAAAGTAATAACTCGTGAACTCTCAACTATTGTGTAATATGGTCATCTTAATCTCCTTGAATCAAAATAAGCACATATAAGACTGTTCACACCTATAAGAAAGAAACAAATAACAAGCTCTCTGAATAATTAAGTCACACATTTTTATAACCCTTAAACACCTACAACAATGTCACAAAGATTCTGTTCTAATTGCGGAGCACCTCTTTCTCCTGGTGCAAAACATTGCTCTAGCTGTGGAAATGCTATACCTTCAGAAAACACAGCACAGCCTTATCCACCTGTACAAGATGCGTATCAACGCCCACAATACACTCCACAGCCATCTGGCAATAACGACATGATTAAAGTCTTAATTGGTATTCTTATTGTCCTTGTCATGGCTGGTATCGGTCTTGGAATATGGCTTTTTGCAGGGAAGAGTAAGGAACCTGTGTCACAAGAAACCGATGTACAACAAGAGACTATCAAAGAGATGAAGGCTTCAAACGACTCTATGAAGGCTTCATACGACCAACTGAAGAAGCAGATCGAAAAGAAGAGTAAGGAGCCAGCAAAGGTGCAATACGTAAAACAGAAACCAACTTCTGTTCCACCATCAGAGGCTACTCGCGTCGTTATCAATGGTGTTGGCGTGCGTATGCGCATAGGACCTGGAAAGGAATATGGCTTTTTGCAGTATTATAATGGCAAGGCTTACACAGTATCAAAGGGAACTTCTCTACCCTTCTTAGGGGCATACGGCAACTGGTATAAGGTACTCTTCGATGACGGTGAATACTATGTTTCAGCCGACTTCGCCTACCTTAGATAATAAAGAACATGATATCTATCCATCAAACAACTGCGGTCGGCAAGAACAAAAGATGCTCTTTCCGACCGTTATAGTATATATCTATCAGGAATAAAGGTTATCATTAGATCATCAAAACATGCTTCTTTCCATTCTTAGGAGGCATGAATAACATACTCAAAAAAGGTTTTATACAAAATGAGAAAGTCAATGTTTATGGGTCTTTTAGCTGCTCTAACAGCTGTATCTATCGTTTCTTGCGGTGGGAAAAAAGACAAAGAGAACAATAACGAAGAGCAAGGTGCATCCATGAGTGTCAATGCCAATGGGCTTGCTGTTGCTAAAGACGACAAGACGGCAACAGAAGGTTTACCTTATTCAGGCAATGCTATCAAGGAAGAAGTAGTACTTGATTATGGCAATCGCACTATTCGTACAACGCCAGACACAAGCCTTAGCTTTAAAGACAAGGTCAAAGACAAGAAGAAACTCTTCATTGTTATGTCGAAGAAAGACTATTATCTCTATGTTTACGAGCCACAAGGTAAGGACACAACACTCATTGCTCGCTATGATTGTGCCTTCTCTTTGAAGAAAGGACAAAAGGAGAAAGAAGGCGACATGCGTACTCCGCATTGTACGATAGATAACCCTTTCCAAGTCCAACAGATTGTTCCTGCCTCTAACTGGGAGCACGACTTCGGTGATGGTCGTGGTAAAATCAAGAGTTACGGGGACTATTTTCTACGTCTGAAAACGCCTGGGCACAGTGGAATTGGTATCCATGGAAGTACAAATAACCGTGAGAGTGTACCCGGAAGGGCTAGTGAAGGCTGCATAAGACTAAAGGATGAGGACATAAAAGACCTAGCCGAAAACTATGCAACAGAGGGTATGAAGGTTGTTATCAAGGCTGAAAACGTAGACGATTACCCCTTTGAAATCCATGCAATGAAGCGTCAGAAGATTGAACGTAAGCGTCACTTCGATGCAACAAAAACATTGACCAACGAACAGATAGCAACTGCCACGGCAAAGACTGGACGTGTGAAGACTTCAGATAAGACAGAAGTAAAGGAAGACAAGAAGCCTGTCTCAAAAGAAGAATTGCGTATCGGTGGGGGGAAGATTCCCAATGAGAAAGGTGTACACATTGGTGGTGGGAAACTCACTGCACCAGAGAAAAAGTAAGAACATGGGCTTGTTAAGAAAGATTTTCACGTTGTTCTCTGTTGCTTTCTGCCTTAGTATCGAAGCGCAGACACTCCCTTATTCACCCGACAACATCTGCGAGAAACAGGTGGTTGTGCATGGACTGAAAACGACACGGGCACCAGCTGATGTCTCCATATCGCTTGGCGCAGAGAATAAAAACAACTGTTTCATTGTTATATCGAAGAAGGATTACTACTTATATGTTTATGAGAAGAGGTTAGATGACACAGTTCTTGTTGCAAGATACGATGCTTGTTTTGCAGTAAACAGGGGTAATAAGACTCGAATAGGCGACATGCGCACTCCGCATTGCACACCTTCTATTCCTGCCTTCAGCATATCACAGATATGTAATGCAGCCTCTTGGAAGCACGACTTCCATGATGGTCGAGGCAACATATTGGCTTATGGACCTTATTTCCTGCGTTTGAACATAGGGACAGGAAACCGAAGTATAGGCATACATGGCAGTACGAATAACAGAGAGAGTGTACCGGGATTAGCCAGCGAAGGCTGTATAAGACTGAAAGATGAGGATGTTCGAGACCTTCGAAACCGATATGCTTTTGTCGGGATGAAGGTGATTATCAAGGCAGAAGATGTCGACGACTATCCTTATGAGGTACGAGCGATGGAGCAACTGGGCGAACCCCGATTGCGACACTTCCGTCCACAAACAATCAAGACATCAACAACAAACACACAACGTCAGCTTCCGCAAGGCGTATTTATTAAACAATAACAACAATGGTTCTTAACTATATCTGGATTGCATTATTTGTAATTGGCGTCCTCGTGGGCGTTATCAAACTCATATTCATGGGTGATTACGATGCCTTACCAGCAATGATGGACTCCACATTCGAGGCTTCGAAGGTTGGTTTTGAGATGACATTAGGACTGACAGGCACACTTACTCTATGGATGGGAATGCTGAAGATAGGCGAAGATAGTGGCTTGGTGCAACGCTTAGCCAACTTTCTTAGTCCCGTACTCACCAAACTCTTCCCTGATATACCTAAGGGGCACCCTGCGTTGGGATCGATATTTATGAACTTCTCTGCCAATATGCTGGGACTTGATAATGCGGCAACTCCTGTGGGATTGAAGGCTATGCAGGAGTTACAAAGCCTTAATCCGAAGAAGGACACAGCAAGTAATCCGATGATAATGTTCCTCGTTTTGAACACTTCTGGTCTAACGATTATCCCCGTATCTATCATGGCTTACAGGGCAAAAGCAGGTGCTGCCGACCCGACAGATGTGTTTATTCCAATGTTACTCGCCACTTTGTGTTCCACACTCGTGGGACTTTTGGTCACGTCTATATACCAGAAAATCAATCTATTCAATAAGGCTATCCTCACCGCAGCGGCTGTTGTTGCAGCATTGGTAGCAGGACTCTTCACTGCAATTCATGGTATGGACACCGAACAAACACAACATTTTTGTCGAATCCTCACCAGTTGCATTATGTTAGGAGCCATCCTTCTCTTCATCTATGCAGGCTGGCGGAAGAAGTTGAACGTCTATAACTCATTCATAGAAGGAGCCAAAGGCGGATTCAAAGTGGCGGTTACTCTGATTCCTTATTGCATAGCCATCCTCGCAGCAGTAGGCGTTTTCCGTGCATCAGGAGCACTCGATATGTTCCAAGACACCATCAAAGCAGGTGTAGAAATGCTCGGAATGAATAGCGATTGGGTAAGTACTCTCCCTGTAGCATTGATGAAGCCACTCAGTGGACCAGGTGCGCGAGGGATGATGTTGGAGTGTTTTAACTCATTCGGAGTCGACTCTTTCATCGGACATACAGCCAGTATCTTACAAGGAAGCACGGACACAACCTTCTATATCCTAGCTATTTACTTTGGAAGTGTGGGTATTAAGAAATACAGATATTCAGTTGTTTGTGGCGTAATGGCGGACATTGCAGGTATGATAGCAGCCGTTCTCTTCAGCTACTTCTTCTTTGCTTAATGCAAGAACACGGCAAAAAAGTAGGAAGAATATTTGATTATAACATACAAAAGTATTACCTTTGCACCGCAATTGTCCTATGGTGTAATGGTAGCACTACAGTTTTTGGTTCTGTCAGTGGTGGTTCGAATCCGCCTGGGACAACGTTGAAATCCGCTGATTCTGGTTGAGTCTGCGGATTTTTTTGATTACACTAACAACCTAAATTACTATCTTTTATGAATTACCTAACAAGTAAACTCAACAAGACTTTTTTGTTTTTAACGATGTTATTAGGCTGTTGTTTGAACTCATCAGCAGGCAATCGTGACTCGTTAGCACTGACTCCTCCAATGGGATTCATGACTTGGAACAAGTATGGAGAGGATATTAACGAGCAATTAATACGACAAATTGCAGACAAGATGGCGGCTGATGGCTATGCAGAAGCAGGCTATCAATACATCTTTATTGACGATGCTTGGCAGGGAGGACGTGACAAACGCAATAACATTATACCTGATCCTGTGAAGTTCCCAAGCGGTATGAAGGCTTTAGCTGACTATGTTCATAGTCGTAGATTAAAGCTCGGTATCTATTCGGATGCGGCTCCTTTGACCTGTGCTGGCTATACTGCTAGTTATAACTTTGAGGAACAAGACGCAAAGACCTTCGCTGAGTGGGGAATGGACTACCTGAAATACGACTATTGTCACGCTCCTTCTGATAGCGCAGTTGCCCACGAGAGATACAAACGAATGGGTGATGCACTGGAGAAATCAGGGCGAAAAATAGCTCTCGGAGTGTGCGAATGGGGACAACTCAACCCCGAACTATGGGCAAGACAGGCTGGTGGTTCGTTGTGGAGAATAAGCTATGACGTGCGAGATATGTGGAAGGACATAGTGAAACAAGGTGGTATGGGCATTTTAGACATCATCGACATCACCGAACCTCTTTACTCTTTTGCTGGTCCAGGACACTGGAATGACATGGACATGCTGATTGTTGGACTTGAAGGGAAAGGCGGTCCGTCAAGCGATTTAGGTGGTATTGGCTGTACATATACGGAGTATCAGACCCAAATGTCTATGTGGTGCATGTTCGCCTCGCCCTTGGCTATGAGTCACGATATACTCAATGAGAATGCAGCAACACGTCGAATCCTACTCAACAAAGAGATTATTGCCATCAATCAAGATACTCTTGGCAAGGCTGCTCGGCTTGTTCAGCGCATTGGAGAGTGCCGTGTTTATCATCGTCAACTGACGAATAACCGACAGGCAATAGCTATTATGAATCCTTCTGACAAAGCTCAACGCATTAGCTTGCCCTTATCTTTCCTTGGCAAGAGTGCCAAATATGACTTTAGAGATGTTTGGGAACACAAGAACACATCGGTTAAGAAAGCATGGGAAGGTAAGTTAGAAGCCCACGAAACAAAAGTATTTATCATTACAGAAAAGTAATGTTCTAACCATAAGAAAGGCTTAATACGAATTCGTATCAAGCCTTTTTCTATTGCAACAAACACTCCTTTAGAATCCGTCTTAACCATCTACAGGATTATTACAAGTGCTTTGGAGAAGTATTACAAAGCACTTGGAGAAGTATTACAGATGCCTTGTAATAATCTGGAGAGGCATGAATTGGATCAGAGAACATAAAGGAATGGAGGGATAAACACGATGTTTACCCCTCCACTGTCATATTTCATAATGTTTAGTCAACCTATAATCGCAACTGAGAGAATTAGATTTTACCAACGAGATCAATGCTTGGCTTCAATGTCTTTGCGCCTCTCGTCCATCTTGCTGGACAAACTTCTCCATCGTGAGTAGCGACAAATTGAGCTGCTTCAACCTTACGCACTAACTCTTCTGCATTGCGTCCTATGCTGTTATCTTGTATTTCTGCAACCTTGATACGGCCTTCTGGATCCACTAAGAATGTGCCACGATAAGCCACACCCTCATCCTCTTTGTAAACACCAAAGCCACGGCTCAATACGCCTGTAGGGTCAGCAAGCATGGTGTACTTAATCTTCTTGATGCTTTCAGATGCGTCATGCCATGCCTTGTGGACGAAGTGTGTATCGCAACTAACCGAGAATACCTCAACACCCATAGCCTTTAATTGCTCGTACTTATCAGCAAGATCCTCTAACTCAGTAGGACATACGAATGTAAAGTCAGCTGGATAGAAGAAGAACAAAGCCCACTTGCCTTCGATATCCTTGCTTGATACGCTCTTGAACTGTCCGTCTTGGAAGGCTTGAACACTAAATTCTGGTGCTAATGAATTGATAATTGGTTCCATATATGAATATACTTTAATTATGAGAAAATGTTTTGTTTTGTGATGCAAAGATAGAATTTATATTCGTCATGACCAACTGATTATTTCTATCAGATGATAGAGAAAATCTATAAAGGACGTTAGGAGCATTGATAATGAAGTACTTACAGCGTGTTAGTAGTCGTCAATAATAATTGAGAATATTGATACCTA
The DNA here is from genome assembly GCF_041433025.1 of Prevotella sp. 20925_1_30. Taxonomy (NCBI): domain Bacteria; kingdom Pseudomonadati; phylum Bacteroidota; class Bacteroidia; order Bacteroidales; family Prevotellaceae; genus Prevotella; species Prevotella sp. 20925_1_30. The sequence goes on from NZ_JAPWAR010000015.1 coordinate 28,074, forward strand.
TAAATCATGATTATCACTTGTTTTTAGATTTATTACAGGCTAAGTCAATCTGAATTCAGCTTTTTATTCCTATATTTGTTGCATTCTTTATAGCTCAATAAGACGATGACACTACAGCAATTAGAATATGTTATGGCACTGTATCGGCTCAAACATTTTGCCAAAGCAGCCGATGAGTGCAATGTAACACAGCCCACTCTAAGTTCGATGATACAAAAGTTAGAGAATGAGTTGGGCGTTAAGATCTTCGATAGAAAACAGCAACCCATACAGCCAACAAAGGCTGGTAGGGTGGTGATAGAGCATGCGTGGAAGGTTCTCACACGTGCAAAGAAACTAAAACAGACGATAGAAGAGGAGCAGAAAACGCTTACAGGAACCTTTGAAGTGGCTGTTTTGCCAACGATAGCACCTTATCTTATTCCACGATTCTTCCCCCAGTTGATGAAAGAACACCCTGAAATGGATGTGAGAATAACGGAGATGAAGACGGATGAAATGTGCCGTGCGATTAGAAGGGGGAATATTGATGCAGGGATATTGGCACAGGTGAGTGGTTTGGAAGAGATGAATTGCACCACACTCTACCATGAACAGTTCCTGGCTTATGTAGCGAAAGAGGATCCATTGTACGCTTGTAAGTTCATACGACCAGCCGATTTGTCAGGAGAATACCTATGGTTATTGGACGAAGGGCACTGTTTTCGAGATCAACTTGTTAAGTTCTGCCATCTTAAATCGGCTTCATTGAGCAAGAAGAGTTACAATCTCGGGAGCATAGAAACCTTTATGCGCATTGTTGAAAATGGTAAAGGGGTGACCTTTATACCGCAATTAGCATTGCCACAACTCAATGAAGAGCAACGCAAACTGGTGCGTTCTTTTGCCCATCCTGTGCCTTCGCGTGAGATAGTTATGATGACTTCGCCTAATTTCATACGGCATACATTGTTGGAGATGTTGGTGAATCGCATCCGAGAATCAATACCTGAAGAGATGAAGAAATAGATATTTTGGACTGGCGAAAATAGACTTTTAGAAACGAAAAAGGCTGTATCAAATATCCAACAAACGATTGGAAACATTTGATACAGCCTTGTTCTTTATAGATAGAAAATGCGTTCTTGTGAATTACTTGAACTGATTTTCAACGATTTCACTCAATACTTCCTTGATATCTAAGCCTGCTGCACGCACCTGTTGAGGGATGAAACTGGTGGCAGTCATGCCTGGTGTGGTGTTAATCTCAAGCATATTGATAACGTCATTGCCCTCTTTATCCTTCGAGATGATATAGTCAATGCGGATGATACCATTGGCATGAAGGATGTCATAAATGCGACTGGTTTCTGCTGCTACACGCTTTGCAGTGTCGGGATTGATACGTGCTGGGGTTATTTCCTGCACCTGTCCGTTGTATTTCGCATTGTAATCAAAGAACTCATTGCTGGTTACTACTTCCGTAGCAGGGAACACAATGGACTTATCTTTAGTCTTATAAACACCTTGCGAGATCTCTGTTCCATCCAAGAAACCCTCTATCATGACCTCATCACTCTCCATAAACGCAACGCGAAGGGCTGGTGCTAACTGGTCAATGTTCTTTACCTTTGATACACCAAAGCTACTTCCATCAGCAGCGGGCTTAACGAAACAAGGCATACCAAGACGTTTTTCGATTTCCTCCTCATTGTATTCTTCACCACGACGAAGCAATATGCTGTCTGCAACATTTACCCCAAAGCCACGGAGATAATTGTTCAGAACGTACTTGTCAAAGGTTAATGCCTCGACTAAAACGCCTGATGTTGAATAAGGAAGGTGTATCAAATCGAAGTAACCTTGCATGATTCCATTCTCGCCAGGGGCTCCATGAATGGTAATATACGCATAGTCGAACTCTATGTGTTTACCATTTTCGATAAAAGAAAAGTCGTTCTTATCAATAGGAGCAGATGTCCCATCCTCTAACTCAACGTGCCAATCAATGCCTTTAACATCTACGATATATATATTATAACGTTCCTTGTCAAAGAAAGAATACAATCCTTGTGCTGAATGCATTGATACATCATGTTCTGATGAGTCACCACCACATACGATGGCAATCGTTCGCTTCAAATCTTTCATTATACCTGTTTATTTAGTTCTATCTAACTGTTCCTGTCGTTCTCATTATGTTCTTGAGAGATAGAAACCTGTTTTACTTATCTTATCATGTACTATTACTGATTGTCAATACCTGTATGCCCATTGATAAACTCACGCCACTTCGTTATCAGTGAGGCTAAGTCTTGAGGCAAGTCACTCGTGAAATCCATTTGTTGACCAGTAACCGGATGGACGAAACCAAGTGTTCGGGCATGGAGTGCTTGACGATTACAAAGGGTCAAGCAGTTGCGTATGAAGGCTTTATAAGAGCTTGATCTCTGACCACGAAGGATCTCTGTTCCACCATAACGTTCATCTCCAAACAGGGGGTGACCGATATGTTTCATGTGTGCACGAATCTGATGTGTACGTCCCGTTTCAAGTATACATTCGATGAGAGTTGTATAGCCGAAACGCTCAAGAACACGGTAATGAGTGACGGCAGGCTTGCCTATCTCTGAATCAGGAGGGAATACTGTCATGCGAAGTCTGTCCTTTGGATCACGTGCAATATTACCTTCTATACGCCCTTCATCAGCTGTTAGATTACCCCAAACGAGGGCATTATAACTGCGATGGGTAGTCTTATTAAAGAACTGTTTACCTAATATTGTCTTTGCATCAGGGGTCTTCGCAATCACCAATAAACCGCTTGTGTCTTTGTCAATTCGGTGCACTAACCCAACCTCTGGGTCGTTTGGGTCGAATGAAGGTAAGTCCTTCAAGTGCCAGGCAATAGCGTTAATCAATGTTCCATGAAAGTTCCCTGCACCTGGGTGAACGACTAATCCTGCAGGCTTATTGACCACCATTAAAGCATTGTCCTCATATACGATATCCAATGGAATATCCTCTGCTTCAATAGAGTTATCATGCTTCGGTCTGTCAAGCATCAGTGTAATTGTATCCTCTGGGCGTACCTTGTAATTGCTCTTAACAGGTGCTCCATTCACATGAATGAAGCCCGCATCGGCTGCCTTCTGAATACGATTACGACTGGAGTGTTGCATGCGTTCGAATAGAAACTTATCTATTCTCACTGGCACCTGACCTTTATCAACCTCTACACGGAAGTGTTCGTACAACTCGCCATCACCCTCTTCTGACTCTGTGGAAGTCAGTAAGTCATCAGAAAGCTCATCGTCATATAGCATTTCCTCGTCCGTTCTCATCATGCTTTATTCAGTCGGTTTCGTTGATGAAGGATCTGCAGGTAAACCTGAATGAGAGGAAGAATTAGAACTACCAGAGCCTGACTTCCCTCGTTCATCCTTTATTTCATTGCCGTTCTCATCTACTGGCACTTCCACATACTCATATACTTCATCATACTTCGGACGCTTCTCCTCCACTTCTACATCTTCATATTCAGGCTCGTTCAAACCTGATGTATCAGTTATTTCTCGTGTACCATCTCCTACCTGTAAGACGATCACAGCATCTGCAGGTACACGATCGCCAGCTTGCACATGTTTGCCATTTACAAGAATACCATATATCCAGTCTTTCTCACCTGGTATATATTCTGGCTCACCAACTTTGAATCCCATAGATAATAACTGGGCTTGCGCCTCACGCAAAGAGTTATTGTCTATGATGTCAGGAATAACCAAAGAAGGCGCACTGGCAGCGTTAATTGTAACATAGATAACGTGTGTGGACTTAACGCGCTTACCACCAACTGGAGATTGCTCAAGTATGCAATCAGGAGGAAGATCCTTAACATATCCAGTGTCGGTAACCTCTATCTTTAGTCCAACCTTGTCCATGATATCAACCGCATCATCGTATTGTTTATGAATAACGTTCGGCACCACGATGGATTCACCGTGTAAGGTATAGTAGTCAAGACCGAACCTAACTCCTATTGCCAACAATAGAACAAGTATCACGATAGCAAGGATATTGCCCCAGATATATGTGCTATTAAACTTATGGAAGAACTCTCTTGATGTCATCAATCTAATTAACTGACCTTAATAATAGATGCGGCAAAGGTAGATAAAAAAACGGAAAGAAGCAAAGATTACCCTCTACTTCTTTCCGCTTCTGCGCTAATTCCCTAGGGGGACAGCGTCTCGTTCTTACTTACCGTGATGTTCGTCAGAAACAGTTAACTTCTTACGACCCTTGGCACGACGTGCTGCTAATACGCGGCGACCGTCCTTTGTAGCCATTCTCTCACGGAAACCGTGCTTGTTTACACGACGACGATTGTGAGGCTGAAATGTTCTTTTCATTGTTCTTATCCTATTTTATTGTTATTATGCGAACTCTTTTCGACAGGATAAGACCTGTCGTTACGGGTTGCAAAATTACTTAATCTTTTTGAATTAACCAAAGAAACCATGTTTTTTACGCCTTTTATTTATGTTTTTCCTATAATTTCTGTAACTTTGCAGCGCGTTAAGTAGATGAAAAAGAACAAAAAGTAACAAATTAGATATTAGTAAATTATGATTAATTCACAGGAAATTAAGATTGGAACTTGTATCCGTCTTGATGGCAAGATTTGGACTTGTATCGACTTCCAACATCGTAAGCCAGGTAAAGGTAACACCGTCATGATTACCAAACTGAAGAATGTTGCTGATGGTCGAGTACTTGAGCGCACATTCCAGGTAGGTTTCAAGCTCGAGGATGTACGCGTTGAACGTCGCCCATATCAGTACCTTTATCAGGATGCAACTGGTTACATCTTCATGAATCAGGAAACATTTGAGCAGATTCCTATCCCTAAGCACCAGATTACAGGTTCTGACTATATGAAAGAAGGTGACGTTGTTGAGGTTGTTACTGATACCTCTGATGGCACAATCCTTCTTGCTGAAATGCCTGTTAAGACAACGCTTACTATCACTCACAGTGAGCCAGGTGTAAAGGGTAACACTGCAACAAATGCAACTAAGCCAGCAACACTTGAGACAGGAGCAGTCGTTCGTGTTCCATTGTTCATCAATGAGGGTGAGGTTATCCAGATTGATACTCGCGATGGTAGCTACCTGGGACGCGTTAACGCCTAAGCCTCTCCTGCCTCGCAAGAGATAAACTACGAAACAATAAGAAAGACCATTTCAATACTCATCCTAGAGTAAAGAAATGGTCTTTTTGTACTGCCTCCCCAAGCCCCTCCGAAGGAGGGGATGTCCTTATTGCATATAGTTTGAAACGCCTGAAAGTATGTAAGAGGCTAAGGCACATCCCCTCCTTCGGAGGGGCTTGGGGAGGCTTCTTTGGGGGCTTTCTACCCTACTACCGGTCCACCCTCCTCTTTATTCTCCTTTTCTTTCGGCTCGGGGTCAGGGGATGGACTTTTCTCTTTCTGTTTCCTCCTAGCAGGGTTGTCCACCTCAATCTGAATATCCTTTAGAGCTTTCCGAATAGGCTCTTTCCAGGTAACAATGATGCGAGGATACTTAAGCGATTCAGCACAGACATCCTTTTCATTCTTCTCCATCTTTGATGGGATAGATGTCCGGAATGAAAAGATGTCGCCCAAGTCGAGCGAACCACCCAACGAAACCACCTCTTTGGTGATGTTCTTCAACGTGATAAGCACGTTACGCACGTCGCCTTCACTCAACGAAGTCTCACGTACAATACGCTCTACGAGCCACGACGATGAAAACTTGTTTACTGACTTCGGTACAGCACTATAAGCCTTCTGTCCTTGACGAGGTCCTATACGTAGGACATTTTCTATTACTTTAAAACTAATCATGATAAAAAATTAGATTGTTGTTAATAAAAAGGAGTGTGCCGATACAGGCACAACTCCATGAATTTCATATCTTCTTTTCCTCCATCACCCTTTCTTTAACAAGTCCCTAATGATTCCTTTAACAAGTCCTCGCATCTTTCTTTAACAAGTCCTCTCCTATTCCTTTAAGACATCCTAAAGGATTGATATTGGGAATACAATAGGCTTGCTATTGGACATCCTCAAGGAATCCTATTGGGAATACCAAAGTATTCCTATTGGACATCGGAAGTGAATGATATTGGGAAACCCTTAATCGTCCTCCCAATGAGAGGCTGACGATTCGGAACTGGCAGCCTTTTCCTCATCCTCTTCATCGAAGAAGCCAGGCTTAGCGAGCCCCTCATCCTCACCTACTGAGTGGGAACTGATGATGAACTGGGCGATATTATCGTGGGTTATCATCTCTATGGATGCTGTTTTCGGTGTGATATACTCCTTTTTCATTGTTGTCTTCATTTTTACTTGATTACTTTCTTTCCATTGATGATATAAATGCCGTGGGTAGGATTCGTTACGCGGCGACCTTGGAGATCATAAACGACATCGTCCTGCTGCTCGCCATTCGTTGGCACATTCTGAATACCTGTTGTCTCTGCCTCTTCACGAGCGGCATCGAAGTCGAAAACAATTGACTTAGCACGTGCCACTGACTCGTCCAGACGCAGACCTGCACGGTGAGCTTTCAATTTGATTGACATTCCACTACGTGTGCCTTGCTTATAGAATCCCATTCCCTGGTCGCCGTTGGCGAGGACGTAGAACCGCTTGCCTGTAGCCGAGAACTGCTGCTCTGTAGCGGTGCCGATAAGCAAGTTGCCTGCCACGTTCTCTTCTGTACCTGTCACGTTTGCTTCGTAGGTTACGGTGCTATTGGCTGGACCTTGCAGAACAAATCCCGTCTGCTTCGGGATAATCTTGCCTGCTGTGAATGCCTTTACCACAGCCTGGTCGGGAGTGGTGACGCTTCCGCTTGGGGTGACTCCCGTAATGATGTAGGCCGTGCAGCCAGTAGGTACCTTGAAGTTCTCGTTCTCGAGATAGTAGGTTATGTAGCCGGTTGTGCCGATATTAACTTTCTCACGGTATTTACTAGCATGGTTAGCCCATCCTGCTGTTGCTTGATAAGCATTTGTTGCATCAACCGGAACATATATTGTAACCAGTTTGTCATTGCTGTTATTTAGGAATCCAGACAATGGTGGATTAGTTAAGGTAGCAGGTGTTGGATTCATAAATGTTATTTCCTCCAAATCTTCCATATAGTCAAATGCTCTGCAAGATATAGTATGTACACCACTTGGGACTTCAAGAGTTTTAATGTAGGCATGCCCAAAAACATTACTACCGATTGTTTGCAGTGTCTGGGGGAGTTTAGCTTCTTTCGTCCATCGTGAATTGTCATTGTTCCAGAATACATAATCATTTAATGCTGTGATTTTGGTATTTGATATATCCAAATTTGGCTGTGTCAAGTGTCTAGCAAACTGAAAAGCATTTTCCCCAATTTCTTCCAAGGTAGATGGGTAATAAAAATCTTCCATCCAGATACAACCATCGTATTTACAACCGATTATTACTCAATATTTTATAGATAATAAGTCAGAAATATGGTTGTTATTTTTAATTGCACATTCTAAAAGGTGAAGATTTAACGCTTTTATTGATTATTAACTCAAAAAGGACATCAACTTGGGTCGTTTCTTCTCTTTTCCTTGCTATTCGTTTCCGATATTCCACTTTTGTTTTGGTCTATCTCATATGTACTGCAAAGGTATTGATTTTTGTTTGATATTGCTCCTTGCTTGCTCCTTGTCGTAGATTAATTTTCACACAGGAATTTTTGTTCTCTTTCTATAGGGGCTTGAAACAATCCATTTATTGGAAACAATTAAAGACGGAGCTGGTTTGCCCCAGTGCTTTTTAAGAAACAGGGCAATTATTTTATCTCCACAAAGGCTCTTGTTCCCAATTATGAGGAAAGCCTAATAAACGAGTTCTTACTGATGGGTATTTCGATAAAAGCTGCTTGAAATCTGCAACAAAAGTGTTGCCCATAGAAATGGAGTTAAGCCAATACACCACATAGCAGAGTTGCGGATAAAGTGTTTGTTCACGGAACGAGAAATCCGTAATCCATGTGTTTGGCATACGCATAGGCATCATTGGCTTGACAGGAAAGACCCGATTTGACAGTCTTGAATGATGGGCGCAGCAATTACGAAGTACGGGTCTGGGTACGGATTAAAAGGCTAAGTGATTATTTCCAGTCATTTAGCCTTTTTAATTATCTAATTTTTCCCCACATTTTCCCCACAGCTGTCTATTTATATATTTTAGAAACATATTTTTCCGTAAAGTTATGTACCTTTGTCGGCAAATAAAGATATTCTCGTCAAACAAATATAAATAATATAAACATGGAAAAAAACAGAAAAAAACAAATCGTAGTTTTGAGTATAGCTTTAGTTTGCATTTTCATCTTGGTATTTTCATTGTTCCATAAATCAGCGACAAAAGATAGCGCAAATCCTCCTTTAACAAATGTTTTGACTGATAGCATTTCTCAAATTGTCTCAGCTTGTCCTGGCGAAATTGGTGTGGCGGTTATTGTTAATAACAGAGATACGGTTAAGGTCAATAATAAGAGTGTTTATCCTATGATGAGTGTGTTTAAGGTTCATCAGGCATTAGCTCTTTGTAATGACTTTGACAATAAAGGAATTTCACTTGATACCTTAGTAAATATAAATAGGGATAAACTTGACCCAAAGACTTGGAGTCCTATGCTGAAAGATTATTCAGGGCCAGTCATATCATTGACAGTGAGAGATTTGCTGCGTTATACTCTTACTCAGAGTGACAACAATGCAAGCAACCTTATGTTTAAGGATATGGTTAATGTCGCTCAAACAGATAGTTTTATAGCCACACTCATTCCTCGTTCAAGTTTTCAGATAGCTTATACGGAAGAGGAAATGTCGGCTGACCATAACAAGGCTTACTCTAACTATACATCTCCTCTTGGTGCTGCAATGTTGATGAATCGTTTGTTTACTGAAGGTCTTATCGATGATGAGAAACAAAGTTTCATTAAGAATACGTTAAAAGAATGCAAAACAGGTGTAGATAGGATAGCAGCTCCACTTCTTGATAAAGAAGGGGTTGTTATAGCGCATAAGACAGGTTCAGGTTATGTTAATGAAAATGGTGTTCTTGCAGCTCACAATGATGTTGCCTATATATGTCTGCCTAATAATATCAGTTATACCTTAGCGGTATTTGTTAAGGATTTCAAGGGAAATGAATCACAAGCGTCACAATATGTTGCGCATATATCAGCTGTAGTATATTCTTTATTAATGCAAACTTCAGTAAAATCTTAAACTGCACTTGCTTTGATAATTAATGATAAACAATCTAAAAGCACTCTAATCGTTATCGGAGTGCTTTTAGATTACTAATCAAATTGCTTCTATTATAATTTGAATCCTCTACTTTTTCTTTCTTCCTGTTGCGGCACTCTTGCTCCATATCTAAGCCTGTGCCATTGCTCCCTGAACCAGTCGGCAATCGGCTTCCTGTTTATTGTCAGGTTCAGCCTGCTTTCATCGTCAGGGTCATTTTCCACCCTTAAAATATCATCCTTTATATCAAAGTTCCGCCTGTGTTGCTCGGAATAGATTTTACCGCTACATTTCAGGGCTTCTTTTTTGACTATAAGACTTTCAGTCATTTCTTTAGAGAATCCCAGCATGGCACAAAACTTTTCCATGCGCAGCATTTCCCTGAACATCGGAAACCACCTGAAAGCCTTGTCTATGATTCTGGCGAGCCGTGACAGTTCTTTTTCTTTCATGTCAAGTTCCTGCCTGTGCATTTCTCTGAGATTGTGGATTTGCGTATCATGCTGTTTCTGCATCTGCTGTACTTGGCTCTGCAATTTTTCAATATTGGTGTTCCGTTTTGAAACCTCGTCTTGCAGTTTTTCGTTGGCACGTTCCAGTTCTTTCAGTTTTCCACTCCCGAAAAGAGAAGCAACTCCACTAGTTATGGCTGTCGCTGCCGTGGTGGCTGTCTTCTTTAACTTGTCAGTGCGTATTTCTGATTTCACCTGTTTCAGTTCCTGCTCGGCAAGATTTATCTGTTCTTCTTTGTGCCGTTTGGCTGCATCCATGCGTTGCAGTTCAGCTTTCTGCTTCTCAATGATAAAGTCGTTCCGTTCCAGATGCTCCTTACCAGTGACAGCCTTTGACTGCCCGCGTTCCATCAGCAGGATGTCGGATGCAAGGGTCTGCATCTGCATCATGTCATCGTCATTGAGCTTTCGGCTCTTTCCTGTTTCGTGGTTCATCCAGTCGAAAACGATATGGGCATGATAGTTCGGCTTGAACCATCTGTCCCCGACTTTGAAGCTTTCCCTGTCTTCCGCTTCCGGCTGACCGTTCAGCCAATGCCCTTCATCCTTGTGCAGGAAGATTTGCAGCGGTGTGATTCCCCAGCGTCTTTGACACTCCTCACCGAATTTACGCACGTCTGCCAGTGTGGTGTCCGACCTGACAAGCAGCACTCCTTCACGTATGGGGGAGCATCCCGCAATCTTGACTATTTTACCGTTCTTGCCTTTGCGTTCACGCTCCTTTTCCTGCATGGCACGTCCGGTCTTTTCCTTTACCATCTGTCTGATATTGTCATAATGCATCCGCAAATTCGGACTGCCGAAGTCGGGATTTATCCACTGTTCGTTATCGGTGGATAGTTCAGGAACGACATAGATTCTGGACTCTCCGATGTGGCGCATGTATTCGGCAGTCCTCCTGTTGTGAGCCTCGCTCGATGCGATGTTGCAGGGCTTGATATGTATGCTTGATTTTGTTGCCATAGATACTTGTTTTTTGGTTTGTACTTTATTGTTTGCTTTTCCGCTGTCCGTAAACGCATGGGGTTCTTAGGGGTGCAACCCATAAGCGGAGATTGCAAAGAGAGGGTCACTCTTTGCTCTGGGTTCTCAGGGGAGAAACGCCCTGAGTGGGTCATTAGGGTAAAACCCTAATCCCCTCGGGAGAGCCCACAACTACGTAAGCGGAGCGTGTAGTTATAGTGGGCTATATCAATGGCAAGCCATTGTCTGCAAACTCCAGCCTACGGCTTCCGCTCTCCTCCGTCAGGGAGGTTTTTCATCATCGTTGCCGATTGGAGATGCACCGACCAGCACAAGGTCTAAATCGTCTATCAGTTTTTGCAGGACGGGATTCTTCTCTATCATCCGCTGGAGGATTCTCTCAGCCTCGACCAAGTGGTTGGCTGTACTCATCACCTTGCCCTCCCGTATCTGAAAGATAATCCAATCGGCTATGTCGATATGGGCTTCTTTTTGTTTCGGGGTGGCATTCCTTTCGATGATGTCCGAAACCACCACCTTACAAAAGTACATGCTCTCGGCTCGCTGTTTCCACTCGGCATAAGCATCGGCATCGGGAAAGAGAAGCACGGTTCGCCCTGACAGTACACGGAGTTTCTCTTCTCTCATCTGACTCTTACCACCCGTAGCCAGCCATACATAATCGGGGAAGATAGCAGAACCGATAACGGCACTCTTCTCGGATTCCACCAAGACCACCACCTTGTCGGGATGCGTTTTCAACAAGTGTTCCCCGAAAAGGCATTGGGATAGTTGCCAATCCTCTGCCAACACACGCTGCTTTTTCAATATGCTGTGTATCCAGTTCACTGCCGATGTCTGTCCTCCCTTGATACGGTGTCCGTCTTCGGGATTGTACTGCATCACCTTTCCCGTGCGTACCTTGCCCGTCCTGTCTATCTGCCAAAAGATAACAGAGCCGTCACGGGTAGCCCCCAAACGGTATTCCTCCAACAACCGCTTCAACACCTCTTTCGCCTTGTCGCCATAGTAGGAAGTAAGGAGTGTGAAGAGGAAACGGAAGAAATTGCTACGCTCGCTTTGCGACTTCTCCACATAGTGAGGGGGAATATAGCCGATGGCTGTCGGCTTACTTTGCTGCTTCACTTTCTTCTGCTCTGCTCTTTGCCTGTCAAAAGAGAAATCATTGGTAGTTCTGTGTTCAGGATGCTCTTGAAAATACTCTTTCGGAGTGTAGTGATACCCACAACCGCTTTCGTGGTTACATCTGCCGACCGATGGATGCAACGGCACATTATTTTCGTCCACGTAATAGACGAAAGAATGCCTGTCTCCGCATTTGGGGCAGGTATGCCGTGTTGCCGTTCCTTTATACTTCTGTAATGAATAATTGCCCATAGCTTAGTCCGTTTTTGATGGTTGATTGTCGGCTGTCCCATCCTGTCCCATTGTCCCACACTCTAAGGGTTGGGACAGTGGGACACTTGGGACACCTGCGTTTTTACTCTCTTTGCTGCGCTGGATGATACGGTTTACGGTGGACTTGCCACAATTCACCTGTGAGGCTATCTCCCTGACGGACTTGCCCGATTGGGAGAGTTGCAGAATTTGGCAATCCCTTTGGCTTGATTCATTGTCGCCCAATTTTTTCAAGTGTTCCTTTTCCGTGGAATAGCCCCTGAACACGAACTGCAAGAAAGCATCCACCTTGTCAATCTCGTAAACGATTACATTATCCGCATCATGAGAGAACGTGCCATAGCGCACTTTAAGCTGCTTCACATAGCGAAGCCCTCCGTCTTGGGCACTTTTTCCAATGGTGAACACGCTGTCAAAGAAATTGTAGAGCCGTTTGCTTCCGGCAAGGTCGTTGGATGTGATGGGACAATCCAAAGAGCGTTTGGGCGTATGTGCTAGGACAAGGATAGAGAGCGCATATCTCTTTTTGAGATTGTTCAGCTGAATCATCAGCCGTCCTGCGGCATCGCCTTTCTCCATGGCGCAACACAGGTAGGTAAGATTGTCAATGATGAAAATCTTGCAGTCGGTCTGCACAGCCATCTGTTCAATGCCGCCTATGATAGCTTCCTCAAAGTTGGCATCCAAAAGCTGGTTGCAGTCAATAGACACCCGATAGAGTTTGTCGGGAAAGGTGTAGAGCTCTCCATGCTCGTTGGTATAGCGGAGCTGGAACTGCTTTTCGGACAGTTCAAAGTCCAGATACAGCACATTGTCGGTTCGGGCGATGCGGTCGGCTATCTGCACGGCAAGGATGGACTTGCCCACGTTGGAATCGGCAAACAAGCAGGAGAGTTCCCCCTCGTACCAAAAGCTGTCCCACAGCGCACGGGGCGTAGGCAATAACGATGCTTCAAGAATGGTTTGGTTTGCCGTCTTGATATTCATCATGCCTACACTGTCGGGCATACCGTTATGCGCTTGGGATGCTTTTGTGAGGTCGCCACGTATCAGGTTGATATAGTTCTTATCCTCTTCCATATCATTCACCAGTTACGTGGGTTGGGCTTGCGACGGTGGGAAGAGGATAAGGACTTGTTCAGTTCCTCGTCTGACAACGGTATGGGATTCTTTCGGGCGGTTTCCAGCCACTTGTCCAGTTCGTCACGGTAAAGGCAATAGCGTTTGCCGGGCTTGGTGGCAGGGATTGTCCCTTCTGACAGTTTCATGTAGAGCGTACCCTTAGGGATACCTAAATACTCTGCTGCCTCGTCCACAGACATGGGCACGTGGGTGTCCACCGTTTTGGCATTGTTCACACTGCGCTGCTCGGCGAGCAGGCTTTTCAGGCTCATCACTTCGTCTCGAAGCTGAGCGACAACCTCGGGGAGGTCGTTGAAGGTAAGAATTGATTTTTCCATTCGCGTACTCGTCTCTTTTGTAAGACTTGGCGCAAAGGACTGAAATGATATATCCGTGAATATCTCCACGACACGTCATTGCAAAATAATTCCCGAATAATTAAGCCCAGCCATAAATGACGGGTAAAATTACTCGGGAAACGATGTAAAACAGGCGGTTATGAGTTACCGGATGGTTGTCGTTGGTGTCGTGATTATCCTAATTCCGCACATAATCCTCGGGATAGTGGAAATCAAGTTTGCCGTTTTCGGGTTCATCAATGGGAATTTCCGTCTTTAACGGCTCTACCTTGAAATTCTTGATGGTTGATAAGTCTGTATCAGCAAACGATTTCGGGAAAAGGGCTTTGATGAACTTGGCACGGTTATCCCCATTGTAGTATCTCTTGTACAGGAAACGCTCAGAGATATTCCATACGAAGTGACGGAGTGGAATGTTGTTGATGTCTTTGGTAAACGGTCTTTGTATGGGCTTCGGGGTATAAGTGTTAAGATTCATCCATTTGTCCACCTCAGTACAGATGTGGTTCACGGTTTCTTGGTCGGCAATGCGAGGCAGGTAATAATGGCAATACTCCATGACCATGCGGATGCGCTCTTCCTTTTCCCGTTGCTCTCTGCTTGCGTAATTGGCACGGTTCTTTTCGTGAAGATCCGGGGCGATAGTAAGCTCTATCGGTTGTGTTTGGATAAGTGTCTCTTCTTTTGTCGGGGATGATTCGGGTACAGGCTCAGGGACTGATGTAGGTCCAGGCACAGATGTGGCTTCTTCAAGTGTATTTTGTGACAGTTCTTCCTGCACCTCTATGGCTTCGGCAATCGTTTCTTTCTTGCCGAACTTGATTTTGTAGATTTCGTATGTATCAAAGATAAGTGTCTGAAAGGAGAGATAGAGCAACCATCCCAACAGGTTACAGCATACGAATACTATCCACCTGACAAAGTTGTCTTGGTTGAAGCTGTCCGCTATTACCAGCGTGGCAATGGAAGATATTAGGACGATGGCGAAGCCGACAAAGCCCAAGATGATGTATTTGTCCTTGATTGATGATTCCATATTTCGTTGAGAGATTGAATGTTCCTGTATTATTTTGTGCAAAGTTAATGCTATTTTTCCCAATTACTGCCCGTTATTTGCGGTTAGAACGGTCTTTTTCAATGTATTTCACGAAATGTCATCATATCATACTCTGTTTCATACTCTGAGGGGCTTATAAATGGTGGCATCAAGCCAAAAACATAGAGGGGCGATTATAGCCTTGTAGCCATAACCGCCCCTCTGAATACCTGTCAATGTGAGACATTTATGCCTCCTTGCGCTTCAAGGTTATCTTGTCCACCACCTGACACATCTGCTGCGCTGCTATCTTGGAATAGATTTGTGTGGTGGTAATGTTCTTATGTCCGAGATAGGCTTGGATGACAGCCATGTCCGTTCCCATTTCCACGTGCAGGCTTCCGAAGCTGTGGCGGGTACAGTGAAAGGTGATTTTCTTGGTTATCCCTGCTGCCGTGAGCCACCGTTGGAGTGGTCCTTGCAGCATCTTGTCCTTGAAATCCTCAAAGATAAGTCCCTCGCCCCGTTCTCCCAGCAGTCCATAGGCTTCATCACTGATGGGGTTATGCACTATTTCTTTGGTTTTCTGCATACGGGTGGTAACGAACATCCTGCCGTTGGTGTATGGTTGTATCTGCTGCCACGTGAGCTGTCTGATGTCGCTCTTTCTCAGTCCCGTAAGACAGGCGAAAAGAAAAGCTTTTTTCAAGACCTCCTCCTCACAGGGTGTTTCGGCAAGCCGTATCAGTTCCTCTTGGCTCAAATGCTCCCTGATGGTGGGAATGCACTCGATGCGGTCTAAGAAGCCGTTTGGGTTCTCCTTTATCTTCCTGTCACGGTAAGCGGTGTGCAGCACGGCACGGAAAGTTGACCAATAGCCTGCTGCGGAGTTGATGTGCAGCTTTTGGTTGGTGTGGATGGATTGGGGTGCATCAAGCAGGTATTCCATGAACTTGCGGCACAAATCCACATCCACCTCCTCAAAGGTGCATTTGCCGTTCACGAACCGCTGGAAATGCTTGTATACGTGCTGCCACTTGATATTCTTGCGGTCAGCCAGTCCTTTGAAATAGGCAAGGAAATCGCCCTTCATCTTGGTCTTGTCAAAAAAGCCGTTGTTTTCATTGAAAATGGCTTCGTAGCGCTGGTTGCGCAGGATGACCGCTTTCTTCATCATGCGTGCGTTGAAGTCCCGTTCCTGCTGGTTTGCAGGTTTGGCGAAGATGTAAATTCCTAAGGCTTCACGTGTAATCACTCTCATGGTGACATTGTCACGGTAGCCGGGATAGTAGTCAAGGCATAGTGAATACTGTGTCCCGTTCTTAATCTTGCGCTTACGCAAGGTAACTGTTTTGCATTTACTCATAATAATTATGTTTTAATTGGTTGTATACATTTTGGAGTTGTATCCATGTTTCCGATGGCAAAGGAACAACGTGAAATATCCGTGAATACCTCCACGATACATCATTTTGAAATAATTTTCGATAATCCCGATTTTTCACGGTTATTTGTTCCTTTCAGCCATGACACGCTCCACATCTGAGCGCAAAAGCAGGTTTTTCACACCCACCTTTATCTTTTCGATGTGCTTCACCTTGACGATATGGCAGATGTTGGCTGACGAAAGACCATAGATTTGCTGCACCTGCTCAACGGTATAGTAGCGTTCATCGTTCACAAGGTCAGTTCTGCGGAGTTCGTTCAAATGTGATTTGGAGTAATAGGTACGCCCGTACTCTCTTTTAGTGGGTATCTTATGGCGATAGGTGTAGGCACGGAGTGCGGTCGGCTTCATGCCGAACAGTTCCTCCACCTCCTCGGTCAGTAGCCAGTCGGTAATTTCGCTAATATCAACTGCCACACCGAAAAACTCGTCAATATGCTTCTTGCTGTAATAGTTCTTTCCTGCGATACGGCAGATGGGGATATGGTTACGCTTGGCGGAAGTGTAAAGCCATGACTGCTTTACCTTAAAAAGGGACATCACCTCCTCGCCCGAATAGAAGTCCAACACTTCTTCGCTTTCCTTTTCCCTTTTTTCTCTTTTGGCAGGTAAGGAAGATGAAGATGATTTCCTTGGTGTGGAGGTGTTGCCGGGCAGGATGCGGTGATAGGGATTGCCCTCCAACATCTGCTCGATGTCGGCTCTGCGGATGAATGCCATGCGGTTGCTGATGCGTGAGGCTTTCAGCTTGCCGATGGCTACAAGTTTGTAAATGTACTGTCGGGAACAGCCCATGAGGATGGCTGCTTTGGAAAAGGTGAGATACTCCTGATGCTGTATCTCCATCAAGGGTTGGGCGACTTTGAAGAGGTTGTTCTTCTGCATCACTCTGGCTCGTTTGGCTTCTGCCTGACAAGCCTCACTGCAATATCTTTGCATACCGCTTCGGGTTACAAAGGACTTGCCGCAAAAACTGCATTTTCTGGTTGCTTTCATACCGTTTTATCGTTTAATGGTTCATTTCTTCAATCCTATATCTCTGAAATGGTAAACGGATGTGAACGGAAGTCAACCATTGTCGCTTTTCTACACAGTGTGACTGTTTCCGCATATCGGGGCGGTTATTGTCGCTTGTCGTAAACGGTTGTAAACCCTTGTCAACTGTCTGCACGGTGTGACAAAAAACAAGCCCCGCAAATTCTCCACGTCAGAAATACGTCTCAAAAATATGTGGAAATTTGGGAAGCGACAAATGGCAACCGAAAAGTGTTAAATTTTAGAATATGCTGGTAATTAAAGATTTACACTCGGATATTTCTGATTAGTTTTGGTTGTTCTATGGTTATAAATACACCAAATGAAAGCTCCTTTACTTATTCGCTTTATCCCTTCAGGTAAAATGACATGTTTCAAGTGATTACCATATCCCAAACGGAATCCCTCTTCTGCTACTTCTGTGACTTTATAAGGTTCCGTTTCTCCCACCTTATTGACTGTTGCAGGAACTGTGACAGTGGTAAATGGAGGGACATAATAAGTGTTCGCAGACTTTACAGATACATAGCGGTTAACTGCATCAATAATCGTATAACGCAATGGATAACCTTCAATACTGTTTACATCAAAAGTCGTTTGTGCTTTCCCCGTTAATGCTAACAAGAGGAAGCTGAAAAATAGTAATTTTCTTTTCATCTTTATTATTATTTGAATTGTTTTATTCCTTTATTTCCCTTTCCTATGACCTGCCCAATGGACATGAAAAAGCGAACAAAGGAAACTCTTGAAAGTCCTTTGTTTACAGGGGTTACGGCACGCTTCGCGCGCGCGTATGCGAGAAGAAAAAATGTGTTATTAGACGCTAGGTGCGCATATTGTGTGTGTGTGTGTGTGTGTGTGTTAGCAAATTATTTGGATTGACCAAAGATAAAGTGCAAAAAGATGCAAAGAATCGAATAATTCTTTGCAGTACTTCGTTCACTTGATATGTCATTGCTAATTCTTTCATGGCGGCAAAGGTAAGAAGATAAAATGGAATGAGCAAGGAAAAGAAGAAAAAAAGCCTCACCCCCGCCCCTCTCCGAATGGAGAGGGGAGTGAATAGTACTGTTTGCTAGGGGTTTATGGGGAAGTGTGGAGAGGTTGTGGGGAGTTAGAAGGAGGATTACAAGGTTTGGCTCCGCATGGATTTATCCATTATTAAAACTCCACATAAGGGCGAAGATGATCAATAGCTTCGGCATTGAAGTCCTTTAAGAGTTGGAGCTGTGACAGACTGGTGAGCTTTCCTTTTAATCGACGATAGTCACAGATAGCCCGTGCCTGATAGAAGTTTATATACGGATGACTGCGTAGCTTGCCCAAAGAAAGCGTGTTCAAGTTTAGCTTTTCAGGCTTAGGATTGACCACAGAGAAGTAGGGTAACGCCTCTTCGGGGAATCCCTCAATCTCAAGCAGTTGTCCGGTTGCAACATAACCACCTAATCGCTTGCCATAATTAACGATTGCCTTTGCCCACCCAGAGCCTATCCCTGGCACTTTCTTCAACTGATTTGTATCTGCAGAGACTAAGTTTATATGCTCGCCCAACTTTATTTTCAAAGGGTAAAGGACTGTATCTCGAGTAGAATGGACATACGGCTTGTACGTATTCGTTGCCTTATATTGTTCGTAAGCCTCATGTGCCGCTTGCTTATCTGCCTCCTTTTGCGCAATATAAGATTGTACAGAAGCAAGCGTTGAAGCAGGTTGATAATCGTCACCTATTCTTATATAAGGTTCTAACTCACGATACTGCTTGCGTGTAAGACCATAGAGACGGGCGAAATCCATCGGTGCTCGATATACACCGCCCTTACTTCTATATTTCAAGATATTACGTACCTGAAACTCAGATAATCCCAGTTGTAGCAATTCCTCGGCTGTTGCTGTATTTGGATCAAAGGCAAAAAGTCTCTTTCCTGATTCTGTCACTACTTCATAAGAAATGCCTTGTTGCGAACGAGCAGAATATCCTTTCCGCACCAAACTATCTCCGTCTACAGCTGAAGTTTCAGTCACTTGCTCACCAATAAAGACGGATGTGATAAGGCAGAGCATAATTAATATGACCAAACTAAGAATGACTTTCCTGTCAGACCGTTGTAAATAAAAGAATGATTTAAGGCTCATAGCGTATTTATTATAGGTTTTCAATCAAGGTAAAGGTTGTCTATTAATGTCTTCTTACACCACATTAAATTGGTGTAAGAAGATCATCAATATAGCTAAAGGACATACATAACGCACTAAGAAGTAATACACTCCAAAGAAAGTTCCACGTATTGTGCCCCAGTTCGTGAACTCATCTTTTACAACCTTCTTCGGTACATACCAACCCAAGAACAGGCAAGTTAACAAGCCTCCAACGGGTAAGAAGATTTGTCCAGTCACAAAGTCGAACACATCAAAGAGGTCACGACCAGCAATATTAAGGAACTTCCATTGTCCTAAAGACATCGAACAGAGAACTCCAATCAATATGCAACAGCCTGTAACGATCATTGCTGCGCGCGAACGGGATATGTGTAACTCCTCTTGAAAGAATGCGGTACTCACTTCATGGAGCGATATCAGCGATGTAAGAGCTGCTAATGAGAGTAGGATATAAAAGGAGAATGAAACGAAATATCCTATTATTGGCAATCCACTAAACGCCTGTTCAAAAACATTGGGTAAGGTGATAAAGACGAGCGAAGAGCCACTACCAGGATTGACACCTACAGAGAAAGCCGCAGGAAAGATGATTAAACCTGCTAAAATAGCCACCAATGTATCTATAGAAGCTATTTGTACTGCCGAATTTAACAGCTTTGTCTGCCTACTATAATATGAAGCATAGGTACAAATACAGCCCATGGCAATACTTAAAGAGTAGAACGACTGCCCAAGCGCACCAAGAAATACATCCTTCGTAACCTTTGTAAAGTCTGGACGCAACAGGAAGTCAATACCTTTCCAGGCTCCTGGTAGCAAGCAAGCAGCCACTACTATCACCAACAAAAGAATGAATAGCACTGGCATCATAATCTTTGAAGCTCGCTCAATACCATTTCTTACACCATGAATAATCACATAATGCGTTATAAAAAGGATGACTATAACCCACAAGAGAGGCTTCCATCCACTTGTGGAGAAGTCTGCAAAGTAAGACTTAAAGAACTCTGGCGTTCCATGAAGGCTATTCATTACTGATGCCGCACTGTATTGTAAGCACCAACCAGCCACTACTGCATAATAACCTGTTATTAGAAAGCCTGTAAGAACACCTAAGAATCCAACCCATTTCCACGCTGTTCCATTTGCCAACTTACTATAGGCACGAGCCGTATTAGATGCCGCATGACGCCCAATGATGAACTCACTAATCATACAAGGAAGCCCTAATAGAAGGATGCAAGCCAAATATATAAGGATAAAAGCGGCTCCACCATTCTGCCCTGTCATATAGGGAAAACGCCAGACATTACCTAACCCAACTGCACCTCCTGCTGTTGCAAGGATCATTCCTAACTTACTTGCAAACTTAACTCTATTTTGTTGTGACATAAAACTTTCTCTTTTAGATTGTACAAAATTACTAATAATTCTCTACCTTTGTATCAATCTATAAGTAAAATATGCTTTTTATGAAGAATTTACTAACTCATTACCGATTCAGTTGTGCGTTTATTGTGATTATCTGGATTCTTTGCTTCATACCAATCCCCGATAGTCCATTAAGCCATGTGACGTTAATCGACAAGTGGACACACGCTGCCTTGTATATAGTATTAGGTCTGCTCATATTGACGGAACAGCTCCGAGCAATGAAAAAAGCCAAACTCAGCAGCCTTATTTACTGGATCTGGCTCTTTCCAATAGCCATGGGAGGCATTATAGAAGTGTTGCAAGCCACCTGCACAGGCGGTAGACGCAGTGGAGAATGGCTCGATTTTGTCGCTGATGGGATTGGTTCTACCCTCGCATTGCTTATCGGTATTCTTCTGGCAAAGTATTACGCCAAAGGATAAAAGGAGCTCTCCGCATGTGAGAATTATAGAATCTACGATCGCCCGTAACCTCTTTTCCAATGAAGTCGGGTTTTTCAAAGGCTTCATCCTCACGCTTCAATTCCACCTCCGCCATAACAAGTCCTTCATTATCTCCGTGGAACTCGTCCACTTCAAACGTGTGTCCAGCATATTCAATAAGGTATCTATGCTTATCAATAACGCCTGGTTCGCATAGAGCCATAAGTTGTTGAGCCTCTTGATAGCTTATTTCTTTCTCAAATTCATAACGAGATAAGCCTCCATCACGCGATGGTCCTTTTATAGTAAGGTATCCCTTATTGTCTCGAATACGCACACGAACAGTATTGACAGCCGCAAAATAGCCTTGTTGTATATGACTACAACTGCTTGCAAGGGACTTCCAATCCATCCGCTTATGCACTAAGAACTTTCTTTCTATCTCCAGTCCGCTCATCAACTATTAACTGTTACGACAATTACATACGCTAACGTAAGAAGAATCAAGACTGCACCAATCCAAAAGACAACACGCTTTGCTTGCTTTTCTTGCTTCGCTTCACGAGCCTTACGGTTCACTTTACTTCTTTCACTCATAGGTATTCAATTTTAAAAGACCTACTTTTGTCGACACGACCTATTCGGTTTATCGAACAGCAAGCGGTCAAAGGTTCATATTATATAGGATAATTTTTTCACTCATCATTGCTCTTCAACGGGGAACTCCATCAAGTAGGCTTTAATGAAATCATCGATCTTTCCATCCATAACACCATCCACATCAGAGGTTTGATAGTTGGTTCGATGGTCCTTTACTCGTCGATCATCAAAGACGTAACTACGTATCTGACTGCCCCACTCTATCTTCTTCTTTCCAGCCTCAATCTTGGCTTGCTCCTCCATACGCTTCTTCATTGCGCGGTCATAGAGTTGCGACTTTAAGAGCTGCATAGCCTTTGCGCGGTTCTTAGGTTGGTCTCTTGTCTCTGTATTCTCGATAAGGATCTCTTCTTGTTCTCCAGTATCGGGATCCTCGTACTGATAGCGTAGGCGGACACCAGACTCAACCTTATTGACATTCTGCCCACCGGCTCCACTCGATCTAAAAGTGTCCCAGCTAACACGTGCGGGATCGACATATACCTCTATAGTATCGTCCACCAGTGGCGTAACAAATACACTGGCAAAGCTCGTCATACGCTTTCCCTGTGCATTAAATGGGCTAACACGAACGAGGCGATGGACGCCATTCTCGCTCTTTAAATACCCATAGGCATACTCACCACCTTCGAACTTCATGGTCACACTCTTTATACCGGCTTCATCTCCTTCTTGTATATCTGAGATGGTAACTTTGTACCCGTGAGCCTCTCCCCAACGCATATACATACGCATGAGCATTGATGCCCAGTCCTGGCTCTCAGTACCTCCAGCACCAGAGTTAATCTTCATTACGCACTCCATCGGGTCTTCCTCTTGACGGAGCATATTCTTTAATTCAAGGTCCTCTATCGCTTTTAACGCTTTGTTATAAGCGGAATCAACCTCCTCTTCTGTTACTAATTCATCCTTATAGAAGTCGAATGTTAGCTGTACTTCATCAGTCAAACTGCGAGCCTCATCATAGCCTTTTATCCACTTCTCTATGTCCTTTACCTTCTTCATCTGCTCCTGCGCACGCTTCGGATCATCCCAAAAGTCGGGTGCTTGTGTGCGTAGTTGCTCCTCTTCGAATTCGATTCGCTTCTCATCAATACATAAGTATCTATGCAGTGATTCGGTACGTTCTGTTATGTCTTTAAGCTGTTCTGCTGTTATCATCGTTTATCTTTTCTCCTCTCAACTATCAACTTCTCATTCACTACTATCAAGTGTTTGCACTACTCCTCATACATCTTATCTATCACAGCTTGATAGTTTTTATTAACAACGCCACGTCTCAGTTTCAACGTGTTTGTCAATTCACCATTCTCCATAGAGAAGTGATGTGCCAACAAGGTGAAGCGTTTGATTTGTTCATAGGGCGCTAACCTCTGTTGTAATGTTTCGATACGCTCAGACATCATATCACGTACCTTCTTATTTGAGCACAACTCTTCACGACTCTCAAATGGTATATTCTGTTGCTTTGCCCAGTCTTCTAAGACGGTAAATTCAGGGACGATAAGAGCAGAAACAAACTTCCGTTGGTCTGCAATAACAGCCACTTGTTCGATAAACTTATCAACTAATAGCATTGATTCTATCATCTGTGGTGCCACATACTTACCATTAGATGTCTTGAAAAGATCCTTTATTCTCTCTTTCAAGAACAACTCTCCATCTTTCAAATAGCCCGAGTCACCTGTGTGGAAGTATCCATCTGCATCAAAGGCATCAGCATTTAGGGCTTCACGACGGAAGTATCCTGGTGTAATCGTGTCTCCTTTGAGCATCACCTCACCCTCTTCACTAATCTTAATCTGTATGCCCTCAATAGGACGACCTACTGAACCAACCGTGAAAGGTTCGCCCTTATGATCGCAACTTACAGTAGCAAGGCTCTCTGTCAGTCCGTATCCTACTATCATATCAATACCAATGCTGTGCACAAACTCCTCTACCTCTGGTGATACATAAGCACCTGCTGTTGGGAAGATATTAGGATTTTCCAATCCTAACTGCTTACGCACCAAACTGAGAACAGTTCTGTTTAGCACTTTATATTCCATCTCTAATGCTAGAGGAACACGCTTTCCACGGGCTAGATAAGTGATATTACGCTTCCTACCAACGTTCAGTGCATGATAAAAGAGCTTTCGCTGCATTGCACTTGAGCTGTCCATGCGAGCTTTAACAGCAACATAAACCTTCTCCCAGAAGCGTGGTACAGCCGACATACACGTTGGGTGGGTCTCTCGCATACTATCTTGTATCTCCTTCGGATAGGTATTCACAATCAGTTGTGCACCTTCCGACAAACACAGATAAGCCCATCCTCGTTCAAAGACATGCGTCAATGGAAGGAAATTGATCACTCGATCTTTCTCAGTAACAGGCACACACTTGTTATTAGCGACCAAAGCTGCGTGATACATCTTATATGTCAAGACTACGCCCTTACTCTCTCCTGTGGTTCCACTAGTGTATAGTATGTTACAAATATCATCGTAGTTAGCCTGTTGCCAACGCTCTTCTACCTCCGATTGACGTGGTAAACCTTCACCTAATCTAAGGAAGTCTTCAAAGTAGATACTATTTGGGTCATGCGAACTAATGCGTACACTCGGATCAAAGATGATTATCTTTTCAAGTGTAGGGCACAACGTTGCGATTCGATGTGCCTTGTCGTACTGCTCTTGCTCACCAACGAAAAGATACTTAACTGCTGCATCTTGAATCATATACTGTATCTGCTGCTCGGAGCTAGTAGCGTAGAAAGGAATACTAGTCACCCTCACGCCATAGGCACCAAAGTCTGTATACAGATACTGAACACAATTCTGTGCAAACACGCCAATCGTCTCCTGCGGATTCATTCCTAGATTAAGTAGTGCGTTAGAGACTTGCTTTACACGCATAGAAAACTGATTCCATGAAACCGATTTCCACTCTAGACTACCGAAGTTACGGAATGTCAACACTGGTTTAGAGCCGTATTTCTTAGCTTGCTCATGTATAAGAACGGAGAGATGACAGTTTGTTTGCATCGCTATTGGTATTTTTTTATATTCGCAAAGATAGACATTTATCCGCAAAGAAGGAAATAAATTAGATAATAAATTACATTTTCCACCTTTGCTTCTATCGCTTGATTAAGGGAAAGAATAGAACAATAAAATTCGTAATAAGGCTACACCTCAAATACAAACTAAACCCTATTAAAACGAAAGAAACGCCCTTCTCTAATTGAAAAGGGCGTTTCCTTGTTAACAAGAGAGCCTTTCCTTGCCACAAAGAGAGGCTCTCTTCAAAATGATAAGGGTATCATTTCAGATTATCTCAACCATTGCTCTGGATTCAACTTAGCAGTTTCCTTACGCAATTGGAATTGGAGGATACCACTTGACCCGACCGTTCCGATTGTCTGACCAGTACCCACTTTCTGTCCTTTGCTGACGCTTACAGAACCTAAATTAGCATATACTGAGATGTAAATACCATGTCTGATCATCACAACACTCATTCCTCCTGCCATGAAGATACCGCTCACTTCGCCCATAAAGACACTGCGCACAGCACTTCCAGGAGCACCCTTAATATTGATACCATCGTTATTCAAGCGTATATTTGACATCCCCGATACATTGTATTGACCGAAGTGACTAACGATGTGACCCGATAGTGGCATAGGCAAACGACCACGGTTATTGGCAAAGTTACCAGTCATCGCACGGTCAGCAGAGCTCAACATATCATTGTTATTATTAGCTGAAGCCCTTGCTGCAGCAGCCTCTCTCTCTGCTCGATCGTGGTCGGCTGCAGCCTTACGTTCGGCAGCTGCACGATTTGATTCAGCCTCACGAGCAGCCTGGTCAGCACGTGCTTTATCGGCAGCAGCCTTTGCCTCAGCCTTTGCCTGTGCTTCACGAGCCGCAGCCTCACGCTCTTCAATCTTGCGCAAAGCCCGCTCACGAGCAGCAGCACGCTCCTTTTGTAAGGCTTCCTGACGAGCCTTTTCTGCTGCAGCACGCACTGCTTCGGCCTTTGCTGCAGCTTCTTGACGTGCTTTCTCAGCCGCTTCTGCAGCCACCTTAGCCGCTGCCTTCGCTGCAGCTTCACGTGCTTTTGCTTCTGCTATACGCTTTGCATTCTCACGCGCAGCCGCTTCTGCCGCCGCTTTCCTGCGTGCTATCTCCTCCGCCCGCTTCTTAGCTTCAGCAGCACGAGCGGCAGCTTGCGCCTTAGCCTCTGCTATGGCACGAGCCCTAGCCTTCTGTATTTCTACTTGAATAAGGCGGTCTATCTGTGCATTCAACGCCTGTTGTTGTTGGCGGCGTTGTGCTATCACACCTTCAAGAACCTTTTGGTCTTGTTGAAGAGAGGCTACAACCGTCTGCTGTTCGACACGCTTCTGCTCCATTTGAGCATGTATCTTCTTATCCTTATAGAGTAAGGTAGACTTGTCAACACGTACCTCCTTCAACTGAGAATGCTTCTGATCAATTTGTTGTTGTTTAGCTTTTATCAACTCACCTTGCGCCCTCTGATAAGCAGCATACTCTCGAACGAAACGCAGACGACGATACATTTGCGTCAAACTATTGGCAGAGAAGATGAACATAAGCTTATCTTGAATGCTACGATGGCGTGCCATGTAACGCATGGAACGGATGAAACGAGTGCGACGCTCGCCTAGTTGCGCCTCTAAAGACGCCAACTGACCTTTCAATATACCAATGTTACTATCCAAGCCTTTGATGTCTGTGGCGATAGTATCAATCGTTCTCTGGTGCTGACCAATCTCAGTATCAAGGCGAACTATCTTCTCCAATCGTGTATCAACATCCTTTTGCTTGACCTTCATCTCCTCTTCATGCTCCTTAATCTCATTCTGCAACTTCTGATTCTGCTGTTGCAAACCTTTAATCTCTTCGGTTGTTACATATCCAGGAGACTTCGCTCCACGCTTTGCACCATGTGCATTACGAGGATTCAACTTGCCATGTAAAGGTTGTTTAGCTGGTACTTGAGCAGGCTGTTGACCCTTTACAGGAGTTGGTTGATGTCCCTTTGCTGGTACAGCTTGATGCCCTTTTACAGGCATAGGATGTTGTCCTTTCACGGGAAGTTGATATCCCTTAGCTGGTACCTGTTGCCCTTTCATAGGGGAAGGTTGCGTTTTCACGGACTGATGCCCCCCCTTCGCTGGAACTTGTTTCTGCTCTTTAACACCAGAAGGTTTGGCTTGTATGGGTTGAGTTACAGCCGTTTTCTGCTGCACCTTATGCTTTTTAGTATGTTGCGCATAGCTTGTCAACATACCCATTGTCGATAATAAGAATAAAAGATAAAGACGTTTCATTTAAAAGTTCATTAGTTTGCCGAGTATCTCTTCCACGCTTACTTTAGTGTACTTATCTGATGGTTGGGTAAAAGCTTCCCAATCGCTTGCATCGCTAAAGTCGTTTAGTTCAAATGTAGCTGATAGTTCCTTAGCTGGTCGCGAACCAATAGCTGGAGTTTCGATTGTGACTGAATGTCTAGCAGGGAACATCTTTGAGCCAAAGGGTTTGAAGTCTCTATAAAGCCAAGAGAGTTCTGATGTTCCATGAGTTGAGCTCTTATACGTTATAAGAGTGGTGTAGATGTAACGGTATTCAGCGGGTATTACCCAGTCATAAGACATCTTCCCATCCTTCAAACGGATGTGCGCACTACCATCAACTTCCCACCTTTTGGCATCAACAGAGAACTTCGACATATCAGCTTCGGCAACTCTTTGCTGACGAGGAATGAATAATTGGTTCCAAAACAACGCTTGGAGGGTATAGAAGTTAATACCATTATCGCGCAAGAAGCCCACTTCATCGTAGCTAGCCTTTACGTATTGCTTATGGATGCGGTCGATGAAAAGAACGTAATCTTTCGTAAACTCAATGCGTCCCACTTCACTGCGAAGGAGTGGAATAAGCAGTTGTAAGCGTATAACCTCATCCTTTCTCATGTGCAAGATACCAGGAACTGTGATGTCCTTACGCCCATTGTTAATAGTAAAAGAGAGGTTTGACACCACGTTCTTTTGGTAGAGAGCCAAGTCAGCAATATTCTGCACAAAGGCTAACTTATACTTCGTGGAATCAACCGACGCATGAGGAGTCTCACTGGGAGTCGTCTTCAAGACTGGTTGTTGCCTTACTATGGCTTTATGTGTACCGCACGATGCCAACACTAACGTTGCCATGCTTGCTAGTAATATCTTAGTTCTTTTCATCCTGCTATGTATTTCTTTTGTTGTAACTTATCCTTCAATACTTTGCTATCATTGCCTTTCTCTATTGCTTTCTGCCAATACTCCAATGCTTTCTGTGTATCACCAGTTTTCATATAGATGTCTCCCACATGCTCAAGCACAACCCCGCTTGGGTCTTTGTCATTGCGTAGTACCTGGTCAATGTATATCTTTGCCTC
Source organism: Prevotella sp. 20925_1_30 (assembly GCF_041433025.1). NCBI lineage: Bacteria > Pseudomonadati > Bacteroidota > Bacteroidia > Bacteroidales > Prevotellaceae > Prevotella > Prevotella sp. 20925_1_30. The sequence goes on from NZ_JAPWAR010000015.1 coordinate 56,408, forward strand.
CTCATAACGTTGCTGTTGGAAGAGAATCCAAGCGTAGGTATCAAGGTAAGTAGCATTATTGGGCTCTGCTTTTATCGTCTTGTAGCTCATCTGTTCAGCCCTTGGAAGGTCTTTATTCGCCACACTTAGATAGTAAGCATAGTTATTCAGAGCACCATAGTTATCCGCTTTCCACTTTAAACAACTATCGTATGCAGCGAAGGCTTCAGACGCCTTTCCTTTCTCATGAAGGATATCTCCAAGGATTGCATAGAAGTCTGACACAATCTCTGGATCACTATCTTCTTTTATTTGTCCTACACCTTTCTTAAATGTTTCAAGTGCCGCATCAATGTCGTGCTTTTGGAACTCTGCCATGCCTTTGAAGTAATAGAAAGCCATCTCATCAGGGTTATATTCAATGGCAGGGCGGCATATCTCTATTACCTTATCATAATCTTCTGTTGCCCAGATATTCTGTATCAATGCCAATCGAGCACGAGAGTTATCGGGTTCCACCTCAATGGCTTGCTCGTAAACATGATTAATCTCTGCTTTAGGCATGTTCTTCATTGCCATATAGGCAGCCTTCATCATAATCAAGTCAGCATCCTCCTGTTTCGTAGAAAGTGCCAGTGAGAAGAGATTCATGACCTTTGCACTATCAGAGATATTCGCTTGTTGGTCACTCGAAATGATGTCTCTTAGGAGTGTCATCTTCGTCTCTTTCTCTGTCTTAGGAGACTGTAGTAATTCGTTGGTAAGCTCATCTACGGTTGCTTGATCTTTAATGGAACGATAGTAATCAAGCATTGATAGCTTTGCAAGTGCATTATTGGGTTCCTCCTTCAAAACACTCTTATACTCCTTTAAAGCATCGTTCTTCTTACCATTCTGCAGTAGCCAATTACCGAACATCACACGATAGTCAAGCTCAAGCGGGTGCTCATCAACGAGTGACTTTAGCGACTCATACTCCTTCTTCTTATCGCCCATCTGCTCGTAAATCTGCATCTTACTCAATGAGATCTGCTCGCTACTCCCCTCAAGAACTTCTATACGATCAAGGACGTTAATCATCTTCTTGTAGTCGTTTTGAGAGCCGTATAACTGAAGGAGAAGTTGCAAGACATCAACGCGAGTCTTATTGGAGGAATACAAAAGCTCATATGCCTTTATGGCATTCGGATAGTCTTTCTGCGTGATATATAACTGTCCGAGCTTCTCTTGATAAGTGGCATTCTCTGGATCCAGTGACGCTGCCTTCTCAAAGTAAGTACGTGCTAAAGCATCGTTCTTCATATTGACATAGTAGCCAGCCAACTGATAGTAAACCGCTGCCGAGCGTGGATTCAAGTCATGTGCATGCCTAAGAAGATCGTAAGCAGCCGTTAGATTTCCCATTTCCTGCTGTCGAAGTCCTTCGAGATAGAAGTAGTTTGCAATGGTAAGACTATCCTTCTCTGCTGCTTGTGTAGCCACCGAGCCACCCAGCAAAGCCAATGCAAGAAGTGTATTACGCATGTTAGTGGTTATATATCTGAAGTTATCAAACATGAGATCTATCCTTTCTTTTACCTTACTTTACCCCCGTATGACCATAGCCGCCTTCTCCTCTCTCTGTCTCGTCAAGCTCTTCCACTTCCACGAACTCCCCCTGCTCGTGACAAGCAATTACCATTTGGGCAATCCGCTCACCATCGTTAATGGTGAAGTCTTCAGTTGAGAAGTTCACTAACAAGACCATTATCTCACCCCGATAATCAGCATCTATGGTACCAGGAGAGTTCAGAACAGTCAGTCCATGCTTCAAGGCTAAACCACTGCGAGGGCGTACCTGCGCTTCATAACCAACTGGCAAAGCAATATGTAAGCCTGTTGGAATGAGCCTGCGCTCCATTGGGTGCAACACTATTGGGGCTTCAATATTAGCACGGAGATCCATCCCCGCGCTCTGAGAAGTAGCATAAGCAGGGAGCTGCTGATGCCCTTTATTGATTACTTTAATCTTTATCATCGCTATATAATAAGGTACAAAATTAAGCAATTAATGCCACATTCATACATTTTTAGTACGTAAAAAGATGGTTTTTAGCCAATTTTAATTACTTTTGCGAATGCCTTTTTAGGGCATAACAAGCAGATAGATGCCTTGTAGAACATCTATCGCTCTATTGCAAACATTCAATATTCAACACCCTTAGGAACATGTCATTAGCTTCAAACCAACCACAAGCAAGCCTCATGAACTGGCTACAACTCATATCCAACAAGCGTCTTGGACAAGAAAGAAGACATGCGTTAAGGCACGACGACCGCTCTGAATTTAAGCGTGATAGCGACCGCCTGATTTACTCAGCACCCTTCCGTCGACTGCAAAACAAGACCCAAGTGTTCCCACTCCCAGGTAGTGTCTTTGTGCACAATCGCCTCACTCACTCGCTTGAGGTGGCTTCCTTAGGCAAATCACTTGGTGACGACGTGGCGCATAGACTAACGGAACTCCATCCAGAGTTGCGTGGTACGCTCTTTGAAGAGATTGGAACGATTGTCCAGACGGCTTGTTATGCGCATGACATGGGCAATCCGCCGTTCGGACATAGTGGTGAGAAAGCCATCCAGTCGTTCTTCACTGAGGGCAAAGGCAAGGCATTGCAGGAGTATGTAAGCCCTCGTTTCTGGGATGACATCACCCACTTTGAGGGTAATGCCAATGCTTTCCGCTTATTGACGCATCGTTTCCTCGGGCGAAGGGAAGGCGGCTTTGTAATGACATACACCACCTTGGCAAGTATTGTGAAGTATCCTTTCAGCTCGTCTTACGCAGGCAAACATGGGAAGTTCGGCTTCTTCCAAACCGAACAAGACACTTACAAGAAGATAGCGGAGGAACTCGGTATCATACAGAAGGAATGTTCTGCAGAGGGTATCAAGTATGTGCGCCACCCGTTAGTCTACCTCATGGAGGCTGCGGATGATATCTGTTACGAGATTATGGACATCGAGGATTCACACAAGCTCAAGCTCCTATCCTTTGAGGAGACCACCGACTTGCTATTAGGCTTCTTCGACGAAGACACGAGAGCGGCGATTCGTAAGAACATCAAGGAGGAAGGTGTGACCGATAGGAACGAGCAAGTGGTTTACTTCCGGGCGCGTGCCGTTGGTTTATTAGAGGCTGAATGTGTCAAAGCATTTGTTGAACACGAGGCTGAGATACTATCAGGCACCTTCAAAGGCTCGCTTATCGAACACATATCAGAGCTTCCCCGACAGGCTTACAAGCACTGCTCACAGGTGTCAGTAGACCGTATCTATCGCAGTAAAACCGTCCTTGACGTAGAGTTATCAGGCTATAAGATAATGGAAACACTGATGGAGGCACTCATTGGAGCGGCTGTGGAGCCTAACCACTTCCACAGTCAACAACTCATCCGGAGCTTCTCCAGTCAGTATGACATCCAAAGCTCGGATCTTGAAACACGCATTATGGCTGTCTTAGACTACATCAGTGGCATGACAGACATCTATGCCTTAGACATCTACCAGAAGATAAATGGTATCAGTCTACCCATCGTTTAGCCCCCACCCCCGCCTTTCCACAAGGCAAAGAGGGATGACACTCCTAAGTATCACGCCCCTAACTCCTAATAAAGAACAATGGAAAATCAATATAAAAAGACCTTCCCCGACCTCATGGTAGGGAAGAAAATCATCTATGTACACGGCTTCATGTCAGCCGGTTCCACCCACACAGCACAAATACTAAGGGACTATATGCCCCAAGCAACCGTCATTGCACCCGACTTACCCATACATCCTGAAGAGGCAATGACGCTCCTTAGGAATCTTGTTGACGCCGAGCAACCCGACTTAATCATAGGTACTTCCATGGGCGGAATGTACACAGAGATGCTATATGGCACCGACCGCATTTGCGTGAACCCTGCTTTTCAGATGGGCGCAACCATCACCGAGAGCAATATGATGGGCAAGCAAGTATTCCAGAACGTACGTCAAGACGGCATACAAGAGGTCATCGTGACCAAAGCTCTCGTCAAGGAGTACAAGGATATGACGGAGAATTGCTTCAAGCAGGTTGACGCCAAGGAGCAAGAACGTGTCTTCGGACTATTCGGCGACGCTGACCCTATCGTACACACATTCGATCTCTTCAGCGAGCATTACCCACAGGCTATCCACTTCCACGGCGAACATCGGCTCATTGAGAAGGCTATCTTCCATTATCTCATGCCTATTATCCGGTGGATTGACGACCGACAGGAGGGGCGCGAACGGCGCACGGTTCTCATCGACAAGGATACGCTTGCGGACGCATACGGCAAACCGAAGTCGAGCTTACACAAGGCTTATGAACTATTACTCGACAATTACAACGTCTATTTCGTTTGTCCTGCGCCCACCAATCAGCCCTCTGCTATCAGCGAACAACAGGCTTGGATAGAGGAAACCTTCAGTGCGCCGGCATGGAATCACGCTATTTTTACCAACCAACCACAGCTCCTATACGGCGATTATCTCATTAGTAGTACCGCCCATGACGACTTCCTCGGTACGGCACTCCGCTTTGGCAGTGACGAATTTAAGACGTGGGAAGACGTTATCACTTACTTTGAACGATTGGGCGGACAGTGATTTAGGCGCATTACTAACGTGTTTCCGCTTCGTACCTAACGCATTTTAAAACCATTCCTAACGGGTTTGCAATCCGATTCTAACGTATTAAAAAAACGTTCCTAACGGGTTTGCTATTCGTTTCTAACGGGCATAACCTCCGTAACTAACGCATATCCCATTCATAACTAACGTGCATGACATTCGTTTCTCATGTGTATCTCATTCGTTTCTAACGTGCCTTATTGTTGTTTCATCATGATGAGACACTCGTTTCATCATGATGAGACACAGGTTTCATCGTGATGAGACACAGGTTTCACCATGGTGAAAATAGCGTAACTCACGTCACTAAAAGACGGAACACGCCTTAGAAACGATTGGCAGACGCAGGGAATAACAATTCAACACGTATTGTGTAGGAAGGAGAAACGTATTGCGTAACAACGTTATTCGTATTCTGCAAGAACATAAAACATAACAATCAGAGAAACAAGAAAGGCTTATCAACGATGGCACACGAACTCTTCACACGTATTGCTGATATTCTCACGGCTCCGTCAGAAGCCCAAGCACGCATCATGCACGAGACGCTTGTCATAGCATGTTACGAGGGATTGAAAGAGACGAAGCATGGTTTTGGCAACCTCTCATCGCAGGTAGAGGCTCTTTGCAGACTGCATCACATTGCGCCGAAGGACGTTGTGGCAATTCACAAAATGCGTCGGCACAGTAATTCCGCAGCTCCTATTCTGCCCGACGACATCGCTTATGATTGTCGGGCACTCGCCCTCTTCGTCTCTGCCGTATTCCAGGAAGCTATCCCCGATACGCTTGTGGGCAAGCTGCCAACGCACGGACGTATCACGGAGAACATACAGATTGCGAACTACCGATACATCCGTTGCATTGTTAGGGAATGGGATGAGCAGACGATACAGGTTGCCGTAATCAATCAAGACAGCAGTGAGGAGTTGTTGACGGTGGACTATATGAACACAGCCGAGTATGTGGACTTTAGTTATCTGCGCTCTCTTCTGCGTGAGGGAATGCAACTCAACTTACTTGATTGCACTGTCACACGCAAGAAGGTGATTCCACGTCTGATAGTCGTAGAGCCTGATTATCTCGTAGACATATCCTCCATCGCTAATTGCTTTGAGAGTTATGGGCACCACCCACTGCTCTTTACGGTAAAGCGGATGGGCGAGCGACCTAATAACAAGCATATCGTACTGGGTAACTTTGCGGGTTCTGCACTCGACGATATCATCAATCATCCCACAGACTATACCATCAAGGACACCTTCCGTTCGAACTTTCGAGAGAAGGCGTTGGACTTTGCCACCTGTCCCGACTTCAATGCAGTGGAGTTTAAGCAAGCCGCTGAACAACAGGTAGCGAATATTCAAGAGATAGTCAACGAGTTATTCCAGTCGTTCGAGCGTGAGAAAGCCATCTTGGAGCCGTCTTTCGTGTGCGAACGATTAGGTTTGCAGGGACGAATAGACCTCATGACAACCGACTTAAAGCTGTTAGTTGAGCAGAAATCTGGTAAGAATATCTTTATTGAAAGGCAGTATAAGAACCCGCATGGCTCGCTCCATGTGGAGAAGCATTACGTACAACTCTTGCTTTACTATGGTATATTGCAATACAACTTCCAGCTGAATCCGAAGGATGCACACATAGAATTGATGTATTCGAAATACCCTCTCCCGAACGGGTTACTTGAGGTTGAACCGCTACAAAAGCTCATTCGTGAGGCGATGAAGTTCCGTAATCAAGCCGTCGCAACCGAGTATTGGATGGCGGAGAATGGCTTTCATCGTTTGTTGCCACTAATGACTCCGCAGGTGCTGAATGTTGAGAAACAGAATGATGCGTTCTATCAACGATACCTCTTACCACAACTTACGGAGGTGCTCGCACCCCTTCATCAGCTAAGCGAACTAGAGCGTGCTTACTTCACACGTATGATGACTTTCGTTATTAAGGAGCAACTGGTATCGAAGGTGGGCGCACAAGAGGGCGTGGGGAATAGTAATGCCGACCTTTGGAATATGCCTCTGGCGGAGAAGAAGGATACGGGAAATATCTACACAGGGCTTACGATAACGGATAAGAGCTGTAGTAGCTCATTCAACGGATATGATACTATTACGCTCAACGTACCGCAACAGGGCATAGACTTCCTCCCGAACTTCCGCAGGGGGGACATGGTTTATCTCTACGCGTATAAGAAGAATGAGGAACCAGACGTGCGTAAGAGTATTCTCTTCAAAGGCTCTTTACAAGAGATACATACCTCGTCTATCGTAGTGCACCTCAACGACGGGCAACAGAACCCGAATCTTATAGCTGGAGAGTGCTTTGCCTTAGAGCATGCAGGGAGCGATATTGGGGGTACATCGGCTATTCGTAGCCTCTATACTTTCATCACCTCTGATGTGGAACAGCGGCAGTTACTCCTTGGACAGCGTGCGCCACGTGCTGACAAATCCCTTGTTTTGTCGCGTAGTTACCACCCCGATTACGATGAAATCATCTTGAAAGCAAAGCAGGCACAGGACTACTTCCTCTTGATTGGTCCTCCTGGAACGGGTAAGACTTCGCAGGCGCTGCAATATCTTGTGCTTGAGCAGCTGACAGAAAAGCCCAAAGTTCCAAGCACCAATCCCAATGATCACAGCCCAAAGGTCAATGGGCAAAGTTCTATCCTCCTCCTTGCTTACACGAATCGTGCTGTTGACGAGATATGCAATATGCTTTCTGAGCACGAGATAGATTACATCCGCATTGGTAACGAGTATAGTTGCGATCCGAAATATAGTGACCATCTCTTGCAAGAGGTGCTCGATGAGAATACAACCCTCAATAGTATTAAGTCCACCCTATCAGAGGCGCAAATCATCGTAGCCACAACCTCGACCATGAATAGTCGTTCGGCACTCTTTAACATCAAGCACTTTGACCTCGTCATCATTGATGAAGCGAGCCAGATACTAGAGCCAAATATCGTGGGAATACTGACTGCCCGACAGGAGGAAGGGCGTGCGATAGATCGGTTTATATTAGTAGGCGACCATAAACAATTACCTGCCGTGGTGCAACAGCAGGGGGAGGCTGATGTGGAGAATACATCGTCTATTCTTGAGAACATCCATCTTTCATCGTGCGCCAACTCCTTATTTGAACGCCTCATCCTCACCGAAAGGGCAGCAGGAAGAACCGATTTCATAGGGACGCTACACAAGCAAGGACGTATGCACCCCGATATTGCCGACTTTGCTAATCGTAAGTTCTATGCAAAGGAACAGCTGGAATGTGTGCCGTTAGCCCATCAGTTGGAAACGGAACTATCTTATAACGAGGAGAGCGAAGATGTTTTAGACAGTGCACTAAAGGCACATCGCATGATTTTCATTCCTTCTATGCCTTGCAAGCAACTGAACATTTCAGAAAAGGTAAACACTGACGAGGCACGAATCATCGCTGACCTATTGTGCAGATTGTACCGACAAATGAGCAAGGACTTTGACCCACAGAAGTCGGTGGGCGTCATCGTTCCATACAGGAATCAAATTGCTATGATTCGAAAAGAGATAGAGCGGCTGGAGATTCCTGCTCTGGAGGGTATTAGCATAGACACAGTGGAACGCTATCAAGGTAGCCAGCGTGATGTAATTCTCTATTCATTCACGATTCAGAGTCGTTATCAACTCGATTTCCTAACGGCTAACACGTTCTATGAAGAGGGGCAACCAATAGACAGAAAGTTGAATGTTGCTATCACAAGGGCACGCAAACAACTCATCTTAACAGGCAATGAGTCTACGCTAAGACAGAACCAACTCTTTGCCGAACTGATTGATTACATAAAAGAAAAAGGCGGTTATGTAAGGTTTCACTAAGATGAGATAAGGACTCATCTTAGTGAAACTTTACTTGAGATACAGATTAATTATTCCAATTACGACGAGCCAGGTCTAACGCATCCTTGCGTGTTGTTACCTTGCCCTTGTACCCTCCACTCTTCGATCCGTTCTTCCATACGAAATTAAAACGCATCTCGACGTGGTGCTCATCAATGCGTCGAAGATAGACAAAACTGCCTTCCTGGAAGAAGTGATCATCGTAAGTATAGAGCCCATTAACGATAGATCCACCTACTGTCCAGTCTCCTGATTGGGTCAAATCAACCTTCTTTCCCAGCTGACTCAATGGAATGGATATCCCAACAAACTCTCCCGTTAGATTAAGCGGATAATTGATAGAGGCTTCACCATTAAATTCGCTGTAAAGTACTGGACTGATTTTGTTGTCATCATCGTCGTCACTACTGCAAGAAACAAAGCTGAAACACATTGTAAGAGTAAACACACTCGCTAAGAGGGCATAAGCCCATTTCTGTAAGTTTTTAGACATAATGGTAATTATTTAGGAGTTTATTATCGCCTACAAATGTACGATAATATATTGAGAAAGTAACGGAATCCCAATGATAAAACGTCATAGCCCGTGAGGATATACTCACCTTTACATTGGATTCGGGCTTGAGATTTGCGAAATACTACCACGAATTATGGTCTAAAGAACGATTATTCGACTGATTTTCCGTAACTTTGCAAACAGAATAAAACGACAAACAAAGATGAAGATAGAAGCACAAATTACCGCTGCGGCACTAGCAGCTGTCAAGGAGTTATATGGTGTTGAGGTGCCAGAAAAGATGATTCAACTACAGAAGACACGTAGTGACTTTGAAGGAAACCTTACACTTGTCACCTTCCCACTACTGAAGACTTCACACAAGAAGCCTGAAGATACGGCACAGGAAATAGGTGAGTACTTGAAGAAGAATTGTAAGGCTATCGCCGACTTCAACGTTGTGAAGGGTTTTCTTAACCTCGTTATTGCTCAAGCGGCATGGGTTGGTTTATTGAACGACATTAATGCGAATGAGAAGTTCGGTGAGAAGTCAGTGACTGAAAATAGTCCGCTTGTTATGATTGAGTACTCTTCGCCTAACACGAACAAGCCTCTCCACCTTGGACACGTGCGTAACAACCTCCTCGGATGGTCATTGGCACAAATCATGGAAGCTAATGGCAATAAGGTAGTAAAGACGAATATCGTCAATGACCGCGGTATCCACATTTGTAAGTCTATGCTTGCTTGGCTGAAGTGGGGCAATGGTATCACCCCTGAAAAGGCTGGCAAGAAGGGTGATCACTTGATTGGTGACTTCTATGTACTATTTGATAAGCACTTCAAAGAGGAGTGCAAACAACTGCAAGAGCAGTATGAGAAGGAGGGAATGACACCCGATGATGCGAAAGCAAAAGCCGAACAAGAGGCTCCATTGATACAAGAAGCACACGAGATGCTCGTTAAGTGGGAGCATAACGACCCAGAGGTTCGTGCTTTATGGGAGAAGATGAATAGTTGGGTTTACGCTGGATTCGATGAGACTTACAAGGCGATGGGTGTTGGATTCGATAAGATCTATTATGAGTCAAATACCTATCTCGTTGGTAAGAAGAAGGTGGAGGAAGGACTCGCCAAAGGGCTCTTCATTCGTAAAGATGACAACTCTGTATGGGCTGATCTCACGGATGAAGGCTTAGACCAGAAGCTCCTTTTGCGTAAGGATGGCACATCTGTTTACATGACACAAGATATTGGTACTGCCGAGATGCGCTTCAACGACTTCCCTATCGATAAGATGATTTATGTCGTTGGTAACGAACAGAACTATCACTTCCAGGTGCTTTCAATCCTCTTGGATCGTCTGGGCTTCAAGTGGGGTAAGGATCTCGTACACTTCTCGTATGGTATGGTTGAATTGCCAAATGGTAAGATGAAGAGTCGTGAGGGTACTGTTGTTGATGCCGACGACTTGGTAGCGTCAATGATAGAGAACGCCAAGACACTCAGCGAGGATAAGGTAAATAAACTCGAAGGAATTACCGAGGATGAGAAGAATGAGATAGCACGTATCGTTGGTATGGGTGCGCTGAAGTACTTTATATTAAAGGTGGATGCTCGCAAGAATATGCTCTTCAATCCAGAAGAGTCAATCGACTTCAATGGTAATACAGGTCCATTCATTCAATACACCTACGCTCGTATCCGCAGTATTCTTCGTAAGGCAGAGGCACAGAGCATTGCTCTTCCTGCATCACTCGCCGATGAAGCACCATTGAACGAGAAAGAGATTGCACTCATTCAGAAGCTCAACGACTTCGGTGCAGCTGTTGCACAGGCTGGTATAGACTATAGTCCAAGTGGTATTGCTAACTACTGCTACGAACTGACCAAGGAGTTCAATCAGTTCTATCACGACTATAGCATCCTCAATGCAGATACCAAAGCAGAGAAGATCACCCGCCTCGTACTGGCTAAGAACGTGGCTAAGGTGATTAAGAATGGTATGGCATTGCTCGGCATAGAGGTACCAGAGAGGATGTAGAAGCCCCACAACAAAGGAACACGAAGTCTGGACATATATTATAATAAAAGGTAACAATGGTTAGGACTGAGTGTTCCCACTACCTTTAGAAACCCTTTAATGTTTTATTCATACACGATATGAGATATTTTTTCGCTTCTTTGTTATTCTGCTTGTTACTGATTCCAACATATAGTTCTGCACAGAATAACGACTCATTAACAGTATCAGACCAGGAATATCGGGCAGCTGTAGAAAGGCTCGTAATGGTATCTGGCGGTCGGAAAGCACTTGAAACAAGCTATCCACTACTAATGGAAAGCCTAAAGAAGACGTGTTATTACGTCCCAGATGAGATTATGAAACAAATAGAAGAGAAGTTCAGAACCATTTTCTTCGATAATATAAATGAGCTATATGTGCCTGTTTACAAAAAGTATTATACGTTAGAAGAGCTGAAAGCGTTCGCTGACTTCTTTGAAACTCCATTAGGGAAAAAGGTGGCAGCAACGACACCTCTGCTTACAAAAGACCTATTCGAAGCAGGTCAAGAAGCAAGTAAAAATGTTATCAAAGAGGTTCTCAAGGATCTAAACTTAGATGAAAAGGAGTCTTCAGAAAAGTGATATTGAATCGTTTATAAGCAGATGAACACTTTACACAACCCTCCTTCGTATCGCAATGACACAGTACTTCCACTACCAATGGATGTTCGAGGGGCTTCTTGGGCTGTCGACGCAGCCTGTTCTGGCAACCCGGGACCTATGGAATATCAATGTATTGACTTACAAACAGGGGCTCAAGTCTTCCATTTCGGACCAGTACAAGGTACAAATAATATCGGAGAGTTCCTCGCTATTGTGCATGCTTTAGCCTTGATGGAGAAACAGGGAATCAAGGACAAGGTCATCTATAGTGATTCGTATAACGCCATTCTGTGGGTTAAGAAGAAGAAGTGTAAGACGACATTAACCCGTAATTCCGCAACAGAACAGCTGTATCAAATCATTGCACGGGCAGAACAATGGCTCATGACACACAACGTCACCACTCCTATTATCAAATGGGAAACAAAACAATGGGGCGAGATACCTGCCGACTTCGGTAGGAAGAAGTAGGTTATTCTTGCTCTTTAAGAAAAGAGGATATACTCATGGAGAGAGAATCTTTCTCTATTTTCCTTGCTCATTCCATTTTATCTTTTTACCTTTGCCGCCGTGAAAGAATTAGCAATGACATATCAAGGCAATGACGTACTGCAAAGAATTATTCGATTCTTTGCATCTTTTTGCACTTTATCTTTGGTCAATCCAAATAATTTGCTAACACACACACACACACACACACACACACTATGCGCACCTAGCGTACAATAACACATTTTTTCTTCTCGCATACGCGCGCGCGAAGCGTGCCGTAACCCCTGTAAACAAAGGACTTTCAAGAGTTTCCTTTGTTCGCTTTTTTATGCCCTTTTTGAAGACTTCTAAAACACAAAATATAGCAATTTTTTCGAGTATAAAATCAAACTTACATAGTGCCACAGAGCATCAAGAGGAGGAGATAATTCATTGTTTTAACAACTCTTCTTATGCTTTCGTCTCCCTCTTGGACTCTGTGACACGAAGTAAAGTAAGTGAGAATCATTAATAATAACTATTTTTAAAATCAGGTAAATGGAGAAAACAAATGAAAGAAAAGTCTATTGTGCACCTCAATGCACGTGGCTTGAACTAGCAGAAGATGAATTAATGCGAGGCACATCGTTTGAGAACCCTGGTAGCGGTGGTGGCAGTGGTCATGCTTCAGCAAGTGATAGCG
>NZ_JAPWAR010000016.1:0-63805 GCF_041433025.1 Prevotella sp. 20925_1_30
TTATAACGAGGTGTAACCTTATAGTTTAACTCCTTATTATCATTATAGACAAGCTGTGATGCCTTCTGCCAATAGCTAAATCCACCTTCAACACCTATGATGGAACCATCGATATGATACTGAGCAAATACACCAACTGTTGGAGTAAACTGCCACTTGTCTTTGAAATTGTAATTGGAATAATAGTCTTCAGGAACAAGGATTTTATCCATTCCTGTGTTGACAGACATTCCACAACCTAAACGGACACCTAACCGGATAGGTGAAACCTGCGCTGACAAGTTTCCCCCAGAAAGGAATAATACTGAAAATATAGCTGCATTCAAGACTGTTTTCATCATACTCATACACTGTGGTTACATATTGTTAAGATGAGGCAAAAATACAAAAAAGAAAGAAAACAAATCCGAAAATGCACAGATTTAACACTTCCTGTGGTAAAATATTACCCAGGATATTGTAATTTTCGGTTTTTATCTTAACTTTGCAATGGGATTAAGTGTTCTTTGAGGCAATGCAGAATAAAGAATTGGAAAGAAACTCGCTCGTTTCCAACTCGTAACCCTTTTATCCTTTATACTTCCTTATTCTATTGATTATCTGAAAGATACAAATATCTTGAATCTTTTACGGGCGTTAATAAGCGGTTAACCTGATTCGGTGCATCTCTAAAAGTATTACTTTTACTATCATAGATGTATTTTTTATTACCCTCTTGGTAATGTATCTATCCTCTGCGTTGAGTAGGATTGGAATTTTCCACATCAATACGAGCACCGCTTTTCCCTTTTCCTTTCCAAAGTGTTTTACTTGATAACTGAGCACCCTTACCACTTGAATGCTTATTTCCTGAGCCTCTTGGAGCATTTTCATTCAAATGACCTTTTTTATTTACAAGATTCTTCGCACCATTAGCAGCCATCACTGAACCATGAGCGACTAACACAGCCCCTGTTGCCGCCCCCCTCCAATAACAACCACCACTGTCGAGGTTCCTAAACTGGGTCCTTCGGCAGCTAAGCCTACAGTTGTTATCGTAGTTCCAGAAGCAATCATTCCAGCACCAGTACCGCCTTCCCCGTACCAATTCCTACACTTGCAGCATCGCCTGCAGCCAGTCCTCTGTTGAAGTCTGTGGGATTGGAAACATGTCTGCCTGCATAGCTACGAAGATTTATGAGTCCACCAGTAGCATTATCTAAAAGAGTATCACCAAATCCCTTAACCTTATCCCAACCATCTTGTCCATTTGGATCTATAAATTTTATGGTATTATTAAAGGTATAACAATAACTACTAATATTATGATATTTCTCCTGCAATGGGTCCGTACTCATCCACAGGTTCAGTCTTGGAGCATAATATCTCGCACCATCATAGTAGTACATACCGGTCTCCTCGTCCAAATCCTTGGCATTGAAGAGATAAGGGGTATTCCACGTATTGTTGCGCTCTTCGATGAACACTTCGCCAAACGGAACATACTCGATGTGCTGCGAAACTTCGCCATCAAGGTTGGTGATGTAACTACTGCTACCCAAGTGGTCAGGATGATAGTAGAACTGCATCTTTTCGTAGTCGTCGTTCGGCTTGAAGTTGCCGCTTGCAGCTCTTGTGCGTGCCATTGCCTGCATACGGTATTCGTCTTGGGTCTGTCTCTTATGTTCACCGATATATGCTGCTTTTTTGATTTTACTTCAAATTCAATCATAATTTCTAATTAATTATGGTTATCAATTATTTAACGTCGTTCTTTCATGTTTATTGCTTACGGCTTTTAATACCCATATAAGGATAATGTGCCGATTATCAAAGGCTATAAATTTGCATTGTAAATGAGAACTGTCCGGATTCTATTTCTCCAAACCCAAACCTGCAACCCATCTTTCTCAAAATCGTATACATGTTGCCGTTGCCCTTTCCCAGATACTAACACATATATATTATCTTCACTATCTGGTTCTTTAGAGAACTCTGTAAGGAAATCTGTATACTTCATCCCTATCAGATTCTTATTATGAAATAGACAATATGAAGAACATATAATTGTATTTATTGAACCATCCGTATCACACCACACATTAATTTCTTCTCTCTTGAAAAAATAAGAAATGTTTGAAAATGTAGCTTCATCATACATTTTCTTTGTATGCTCTTGACTTAAATACATATTGATATTTGAACCAAGGACGAAATCTCCATATGAAACATTGGGAATTAGTCCTATATGTTGTTTATATTTCATTATGAAATTACCGTTTTGTCGTACTTGCGTTCTACTATGTTCTATACTCTTTAATTGTTTGGGGCTATAAATTATTTAACATTATTCTTTCCTGCTTATTGCTTCGCACTTTTAATACCCATATAAGGGTAATGATGAACGCTCTTGTATGGATAATAATTAACTTGTTCTATGTTCTTTTATTTATCGTTAGCCACTGGGATGTTTGCTATAGATATTGTCTTCGCCTCGTGGGGGAGATGCGCGATTATATCTATTAATACAATTACCACTTTAAATTGTAGGAAACTTATTTATCATTATATTTATGAAAAACATATTCGTCTCCATCATCTTGATTTATATATATAAAAACGCTGTGAGGTATCTCCTCCTTAAAGTTTATTAAATTGAGGATTCCAAGAACAGGCTGCCCATTCAAATCTTCTTCCATTACATCCTTTATATGTAAAATATTATCTTCAACTTTTACAAAAAAACCTTTGGAGAAATTTGAGTAATACCCTTGTCTTATTCTATTTTTATACACAATAATATTTCCAGATGAATGAGGACTTTCTTTTAGCCCAAATGTATCTTCTTTTTTTAAAAAGGATATAGTGTCATTATCTGAATTAAGAATACTCCCCACAAAAAGAATTTCTGACTTACAGATATTATTTCTGTCTTTTGCTATTATAACAACCTTTTGTTTTATATGATTAACAATTTTATTTTCATATCTTACAACGGTCCTATCATATTTTTCAAAGGTTGTATAGATTGTGTCTCTTACAAAGTCTTGACTTATATTGTGAGATAAGCCTTTTGCATTATAATAGCTGTTGATGCCGCTTATAAAACAAAATAGTAAAAAAAATCTGTACATATATCTTCTTTTATAATCAGAACCATAAAAGCTATGGTTCTGATTGTTAACATTTATTTCATATGACTTATGTATGTATTCACCTTTTGTAGATAATTTTTTACTCCGCCACCATTATATCTCTGTATAGCAATTTGCCATCCTTTAAAATAGACATTTTTCCCATCTGAACGTAGTCCCTTTTGATATAAAATTCCTATACCTGCATGAACGGATAATTGCGGTGTTGCCCCTCCCATTTTCCGAAGACCAAATTGTGATTTCGAATCGTTCCAATCGTTTGAACTCGCAGAATACCAAACATTTGCTTGCATAATATCACTTTTGGCATTATTTAAGCTACTTCCAGGGGCTGTTCCTATGCGAGTTTCTTGCATAATAATAGCTTTTACAATATCTGGATCTAAGTTTGGTATTGAACTAGGATTATTTATATAAAGTCCATTAGTATGCTTCGGGGTAATTCCCCTATTTTTGTTTTGGTTGAAATAAGAAACTTCTGCAGCTATAAGGTAATCATATTTTTGATATTTTGACGAAGACAAATCAATATTGCCTTCATTGTAATTTATAACTCCAGGCATATCTGCTTCAATCCATCCAATGTGAGATTTTCCGCTTAGATTTTTTGTTTGAATATTCTTGGCTTTTAAATTGTGTACAAATGTAACATTATTTTTGCTTGAAATTCTTTTGGCTTCTGTCCCCCCTGGATTTACAAAAACAGTATCAGCTCCATTATAATCCAAGATTATGATAGGGTTTTGCAAACAATATACATACGGACTAGCATCTACAAATTTTTCCTGCAACGGATCTGTACTCATCCACAGACTCAACCTTGGTTCGTAGTATCTTGCCCCATAGTAATATAATCCCGTCTCCTCATCAAATTCCTTGGCGTTGAAGAGATACGGCGTATTCCACGTATTATTGCGCTCCTCGATGAACACTTCTCCAAACGGTACATACTCAATGTGCTGCGATACCTCACCGTCGAGATTGGTGATGTAGCTACTGCTACCCAAATGGTCAGGATGGTAGTAGAACTGCATCTTTTCGTAGTTGTCGTTGGTCTTGAAGTTGCCGTTTACAGCTCTTGTGCGTGCCATCGCACGGGCTTGTGCCGCCTCCGGCGTACCGTCGTTGCAGCAGAAACCCTGACCGTTTACATAGTCGTCATTGTCCTTACCGTTATAAGGTTGGTCAAACGCCTTGTAATTTTCCTTGATAGCCTGCAACTGCTCGCCATATTTTTTCTTGTAGTCCACCGTCAAGCCGTCAGCCTCATTGCCTGCGTATGGAATTCGTCTTGGGTCTGCGCCATAAGAAGCGAGGTCGCCAAGCTTGCTGACAATTCTCTGGCTACCCACATAAATGTGCTTCGTATATTTGCCACCTTGCCCTGCCACGAGGTATGGGCTGACATAGAGACTGAACCTTGCCGTACCAGTGTTACCACCTGAGAACTCAGAGTTCACATAGATAGCTTCGTTCTCGCCACTGGTCTTAACTGTGCGCTCACCATCGGCATCATACCAATAGTTGCTCACAAATCCATTCTCATCAGCTGCCAACAAGCGATTCTCCTCGTCCCAACGATACTTCTGCTCACTTGCCTTTTCATCTTCCTTGCCGTCTTTCTTTACACGTGAGGTGTTGATATAGACAAGATTTCCGTTGAGGTCGTAAGCGTACTTGTGTCCGTTGTTGATATTCGTGCTGTCCGTAGGAGTTTCTTCCGTGCGGTAGTTGATGTCGCGAACATTATCGAGTTGGAACTTCTTGCCATCTCCCTTCTGATAGGTATAGGTGAGGTCGTAGCCTGCGTTGAGCGAACCGTTGAACTGTACGTTACTTTGCGTGAGGTGCTGCTTCTTGCTCGTGATGCGGTGCATGTTGTCGTAGCCCATAGATAACGTATAAGAAGCGGCTTTATTGTCTGTTCCCTTATAAGTACCTGTTGCGCTTGCCAAACGATACAATGGGTCATAAGAGTAACTATGGCTCATCTGTCCGCCTGCCTTGCCACTCTGTGGGAGTGGAGCATTGTTCTTAATACCGAGCACGTTGCTTACTGCATCATAGCTGTAGGCATTGTCCATAATAATACCTGCCTTAGCATTCACCACGAGGTTCTGCAAACGTCTGCGTGCAGAGTCGTAACTGTAGAACGTCTCCGCTCCATTACAATACTTCAGATAGGTGCGCTGCTCAAACTTGTCGTAGCCTATCTTGTTCACATAGTCGTAGCCATAGGACTTGTAGCCACGCACATGGTCTACCTGTCCGCCGAGGTTGTAGCCGTAGGTGACCTTTTCCTCATCGGGGTAAATCATTTCCAAGAGGCGGTTGTGGCTGTCATACTTCCACTGTGTTACGTAGGTTGCCACCGCCTGGTTTGGCACAATCAGCGTGCGTACCGTCTTCAAGACCTCACCCATCTTACCGTAGTAATACTCGATAGCACCACTACCGTCCTCACGAAGCATCAATCTGCCGATACGGTTGTGAGAAGAGTTGATACCACCGTAATGGTACTTCACGTTGTTTTCCGGATGGTCGGGATAGTTGATAGCCGTCAGACGACCGTAATCGTACTCGTAATTGATGGTCTTGCTCTCCTTTTTGAGATTGGCTGTCTGCTTGGTGAGTACGTTGCCCAAAGCATCGTAGGTAAAGGTGGTGATACCGCTGGCAGGGTGATTTACCTCTGTGCGACGGTCGCCCATATCATAGACGGATGTCGTTACGTTGCCTTCGGTGTCTGTTACCTTGACCAATCGGTCGATGCCATCATACTCGAAAGAAGTGGTAATGATACCATCGGGTCCGCTGAGTTGCTCGGTCTTCACCGTCTTGCCACTACCATCGGTATAAGTTGCTTGACGATTACCCAACGCATCAGTTACAGTCGTTACGAGTGTATTGCTACCTGCATCGGTAGAGTACTCTGTCTTGGTCTCAGCATTGTCCGGAAGCGTTACTTTCATGGCACGGTCAAGCACGTCATAAACCGTTACGGTTGGCGACACGTTGTCAAATGCCTTGTTGAAAGTTGTCTTGTTTCCCACTGCTTCGGTTACAGGGTAGTAAGCCTTAGCTACACGACCGAAAGCGTCATAGACATTGCGTCCGCTGACAATCATTACGGTCTCGTCTTTCGGAGCACTACCCTTAGCAGCTGTCGTTACCACACCGTCTTTCTTCACCTGAACGGGACGCCCGAAGCCGTCCACGAAGGTTACGGTCTCCATATCATCGCTTGGGTGCTGTATGTCGTAATGCTTCGTTACTGCGTAAGCAGGCGATGTAATACCGTTGGTGCCGAAAGTAGCCTTAGGCTGATAGTCAAAGGCAATGATGTAAGGCACACCTGTTGCCAACTCATTAGGACCACGCACAGCTTTCACACGTCCGAGGTTGTCTATATCCGTTTCATAATAGAAATGGTTGAGATCCATACGGCGGAGTGCCATACCATAGCGGTAGTCGAAGTTGGCTGCCTCGCTACGGTAGCCAAATGCATCGTCTATGCGCTCCACATACATATTCATCACTGGCTCATAGCGGTAGGTGTACCACATGCGCTGTCCCTTGCTGTTAGCAGGAAGCGTGGTCTTGATGATGTTGCCGTAAGCATCATAAGTATAGTCAGAGACAGCTTCGCCGCTTCCGAGTTGTTGTTTAATCTGCGTAATATGGTCGGCATAATTCAAATCGTAAGTCGCAGAAACTTGATGATAAGTCTTACCATCACCGCCCGTTACGGTTACGTTGGTAGGCAGCCCGAAGATATGTTTGTTATCATTGTGAGCATATTGTATTGCTGTCTGGTAGTTGAACTTACCCGAACCGTCAGCACCCAACTTGCCCTTATCACTGAACTTGTAGGACTTCAATTCACCATGATGCCCCGTGAGGTAATACTCATTCCAAGCCTCTGAGGTGGTGATGCCACTTGCCTGTCCCTCATACTGCTTATTGGCGGTATAGCGTAGCGGTACGAAAGCAGAGGCGCGGTCGCTACAGAGTTTCTTCTGTTTGTTGAAAGTATAGCTGTCACCGTTGGCTGTGATATAATAGCCGTCATATTCATTGCGTGTCTCGGTGTACTTGTTGCCTTTGGCATCCTCCACAGAGGCACTAAGTTCGTTACCTTGTGCGTAGTAGGTGGACACATCGTAGAGTTGCACAGCCTGACGATAGACTGCGGATTCACCCTGTTCGGTGTCGATATTCTTGGTTACGACCTTTCCAAAACCGAGGAACTCACGTTCGTGGCGATCTTTCTGTCCATCTGAATAGGCAAACATCGTCTTCATCATCGGTCCATCATCACGGATACCATCGTCAATGGTTACGGACGACATTACCCATTTACCACCGGGAAGTCCGTAGGTAGGCGTGCTGTGTTCGTAGTCCAGTGTAAAGGTTCCGCCAAGGGAGTTGGTCACGCTCTTGAGCATGTTCGTTCTGCCGATGGCAGAGCGGGTTACTTTCAGTTCACTTTCCTTATCGGATTCTACGATGTCGAGGTAGCCGTCGCCGTCCACATCTTGCAAAGCATAGGTAGGGCGATTGATGCTGTGGCTGAGTGACACCCCAGGATTGACGGCAATCTTGACGTTTACAACAGGAATTGTAACAGGTGTGGTAAAGGAGGTATTGACGGATTCTGAGGTAGAAGAAGCATTTGACAATGATTTAGCACTCTTCCACACTATTGGCTGGTCAAAAGATGAACCATTATTGAATGCAACACGCACGGTGTAGTCCTCCAGTAAGCCATTACCTTCTATCCATACTCTATCCGGCAAACCGTCACTATTCAGGTCGGTAAGGTTGTACTTTTCTTTATTTTCAGAAGTCGTAAGTCCGATGCCCCCGGAATAACTACCACTGCCGATACTGAAACCACCACCGGTACTGAACGTTGTGGCGTTACCACCTTGTATCTTATCAAAATCCCACTTGATTGGTTTGGAGAATGTATATCCGAAGTTTAACCTAACATCACCATTCTGATAAACCCGATCCACCAAACCATCACCATTGATATCAATAAAGCTCTCTTCGCTCCAATCCTCATTGTTAGGAGTGCCCAATGACAAACTGACGCTGGCTTTGCCTTCCAGTGATGACTTCAGGTTATTATTGTTACTCTTAGAATTCTTAGCGTGTGGTATCGTTATTGAGAATGACGCAACAGGGATACTTCCAAGGCTCCATGTCTGTGATAGATTGCTACTCTTGATAGTACCAATATCTGTCTTTTCTCCACTGATACCACCTTGAGTGTTGGTGTATTGGATTATACCGCCGGCAAGGATGTCGGGGTAGCCGTCACCATTGAAGTCCATCATGGTGGATTTAGTGGTGCTGCTGCCTGTAGCATTGTTGACCGTGAGCATACTTACACCTGTCTGTATGACAGTGCTGGTGCTGGTGGTCTTTTGTGTGATGCCAAATGCACCTGTCCCTTGTAGGCAGTCTCCGCTTACTGTATTGTCATTAGCCATCTCTCCAAAGAGATTACCAAGTACAACATCCTGCTCCGTCAATCGAGCTGTTCCGGCTTCCGTTGCCGTAAGGTAGATTTCTGTTCTCTGTCCTGTCCAGCGTGACAAGGTGTTCAAGTCCGTTCCTAAAGGTGTAAAGACCATCTTCATGGGGTCGAGCCTGTCTTTTTCACTTTTTGGGAGTTTTAGCAGACTTTCATCTATAGGCTTGGCATAGCGTCCGTCAGCGGCATTGTACACAAATCCGCCCCAACCACGATAAAGGTCACCAAAGCCCTTGTCCTGCATCTTGGCATAGAAACCGGCATTAACCTTAGTAGCTACAGGAGAAGACGAAGGCACCACACTTACTGTCGACAACGTTGCATTGACACCATCCAATGTTTCGGAATAGAAGAACTCGAACCAAAGTTTTTCAGACGGTGCGGAAGTAATCTGCATCGGTTCGCCAAATATCAAACCATTAACGATGGAATATTCTTTCTTGGAAATAAGTGACGTTGCCGTTTTGGCTGTAAGTGTTACCTTACCGCTTACGTTGTTAGAGGATAACTGTACGGTAGGTGTTACCGTTAGGCTTGTACCTTGTGTGGAGGTATAGGCTGCTGGTAAACTCTTTGTGTCGGAATAAGTGCTGTATCGCACACCCAAATTCACATTGATAGGTGAACCTACGGAATCACGATAAGTGGCAATGGGTTTCCACGACAGCGATGCCCAATCCACGTTGGAGGAAGCGACAACCTCACAGGAAAGGTTATCAAAGCCGTCTGCTACTTGATAAGAGGCTGTTATATCTCCATTAAAAGATTCTTTGGGAGCAAAAGTACGTTCGAATACGGTACGTTTCCCATAGTTGGGATTGCTGTTCCCTTGTTCATCCGTCTTGTTATTGGCAGCAATGATACGGATAGTCAACTCGTCGGTTGTAGATGGCTTGACGAATTTACCGGAGAATGTTATATCTTTGGCATTAACGCCTATCTCACCCTCACTGGTATAAACAGCCCCCTCGGTAGCCTTGTATACATTGGAGGTATAACCATTGGGCTGTACTCCCGATGATAGTCCTTGATAGATTACTTCCGGTGACCAAGTGACGTTATCGAATGCACCGTTACTCGTTTCGGTATTGCCGGACTGTACACGGAAATAAATCTTATCACCTTTTTGAACTGTGATATTTGAAGCGGTGGCAGGATAACCGGTTTCGTCACCTTTGGTTATCATCTTCTGCCATAGTTCCGTACCACCTTTTTGGATGGCAACACGTACACCGTCTGCCTTATCGTATTCCGACTTGTCGAAGTCACCGGTCGGCTTCAACAAACGTACTTCACCCGAAATATTCACAATACCAGCTGCCGGTGCTTGCCATACACGCACCATATCCTCCATAGGAGAATTGGCAATGACCTCGGCTTGTTCTTCGGGCGTGACTGCTCCAACGGAAGTATCTAACTTGCTATTGTCGTAAATAATGGGACTTGGTGTGTCTGCGCTGCTCAGCGTAAAGGTTGGTATGGCATTGCCTGAAGCATCAAACTCGATATGATTGAAATATACCTTTCCGTCAGAAACAAGGTCTACCAATCCGTCACTATTGATATCGGAGAAATAAACCGTAGTCTTGGATGAGGTCTTGGAGAGGTCTGTACCAAGGGTGGCAACAATCTTCTGCCATCCTGCTTTTACATCGGCTCCTCCAGAGTAGGAGTTACTACTAGACTTAGAGAAATTGCTGATACCACGAACTCGGATGGGCTCTCCATAGATAACCGCACCATCAACGGAACGCTGTTGCGGTCTGTAATAGATAGCTCCATCTTTCTTATACACCTTGTCGGGGGCACCATCACCATTGATGTCCGCAAAGGTGGACAGTCCGCTTGATTTATCATTTGAATAACTAAAAGATGCTCCTGCTGTATTACTTGTCGTTGCACTACCATCGCCAAGACCGACACCGGCATAGAATGATCCACCAATGGAAGAACTCAATGAACCGCCCAATGCAGTGGGTTTATCACTGAAACGACCACCCACAGCTGTAATCGGGTTGAGGAACCCAGCATCCAATCTGTCATTATGGGTATCCCACTTCTCTCGGCTGTTCTTAAAAGGCACATACCCCTTAGCAGCCTGTACATCATCATAATAGTCAAAATTCTGATAAGATACTTCTGCACCTTTGTCGTCGAGTTGCTTCACACCCGTAAGCACATCTTTGTTGAACGCACCCTCGCCATAGGTAAAGGCATAACTGCGGAGCGTACTTCCTTGGAAGTGCACCGTTAGCTTCTCTAACAAACGATTCGATGAGGTTAGGAAGCCATATCTTGCATTGTTGTTTTTGAGTCGTTTCTGTTTACTGCCTTCTAAGACAACCACTGTGTGGGGTGCTTGTCCGCTATTACCGGCACGTACTTCCTTAAGATAAATGGCTTTTGCCACAAGTCCACCACGAACAGGTTCATCGGCTGTCTCATAGACGTATTCGATATAATCACCGTGTGTTTCTTCCACACGTTTGAGCTTCCATTCGGTAATCACCTCACGGCTTTGACCGCTTGCATCGGTGATGGTACCTTTGAGAACGGCACCTTCTCCACCATAAATATATTTGATTCCTTGTTTGTCGGTTACTTCCCAAGTATAGTCGGCAGGAGAATTACCCTTTCGGATAATACGGCTGAAGTCTCCTCCCTGCCGAGTGTAGAACTGTCTGTCCGCTTTTCGGTTCATCTTCTCACCACGGTGAGCCACACCCATCTTGCCGTCGTCACCCATCGTGGAAAGCATAGAACCCGACATCAAATAAGTCTCGGTTTCTTTACTTGTATCGTATCTTGGAACACCCCAGCGAGTATCCAACGTAATAGAAGGAACAGAGAGATTCCAACCCTCTCCAAGCCATCCACTACCGCCTTCACTGCTGTACTGTATGCCCAAAGAAGGAGCCATACCATTGCGTGCGGGAGGCATTTCAAAGGCATACTGAAGATTGGCAGAACCTCGGTTGTTGGCTGTAGGAGGTGTAATGAGATTGATTTTTGATGTCGGATCCGCTGCCTTGATGTCGTTCATCATTGTTGGTGTGAATCCGTCGGTCTGTGGTGATTCGGGTGCTTTGATGACACCGTTAATCATATCTGTAAAGTGAGTGGTCTTTGATACCACACAGGCAGAAGCCTTGTCCACTTTCACCCTTTCGAGAGCCACCCAATGCTTTGTCTCTTTATCGAAATAGTAGGTGTTGATATCGTCTTCAGTAAAACCGTTTGGTATCCTCGTGCGGTCATACTTGATTTTGACTGTCGCACCCTTCCCAGCAAAGTGTTCGCCGTGAGGCAAGAAGCGATACCCCTCGTCACGTGCCGTCACATTGGTCATACCATAGTCCAAAGCGGGGATATCCGTTTCACGAAGTGCCGTAATGGTGTATTTCCCCGTTTTAGAAATTTCGCCCTTGGTAACGGAGAGCGTATTGCCGGCTATGACAAGGCTGTCGGATTGATGAGCAAGGAATTGTTTTCCAACCACTGTTCCAACAGAAACAAAGGCACGGCTGAAATCAGCTTTGCTATTCCGTGCAACGGAAAGCGTTTTGTTTACGCTTTTACCTGATACCGAAGCCGTGAGAGACAATCGACCTGTGCTAACAGGAACTACACCTTCGAACTCTCCATTTCTGACAGTTATCTTTTGTCCTGATATAGTAATCCCATCAGCTTTGCCACGGATAAATCCATGAACGTATACCAAAGAACCGTATGCTGTCGGATGCTCTGAGAACACAATGGATTCTTGTGTCTTTTCGAGCGGGGAGGTCTCTATGCGGACATTCCTGACGCTATAACTGTAAGAGGCATCAGAAGGAAGCGTGAACAATATGGTGTTCTTACCTGCCTTAACCCAAGAGGGACTGATTTCCTCCCGAACGGTCTTCCATTCCTTGGATAGTGCCGTAAGATAACCGCCCACTCCCGGACGGTCGTTGATACTCTTGCTTACGCCCGATGCAGAGGATACACCCTTTAGGTCATAAACAAGCCATACCCGTGAATTGGAAGGAACCTTGGCAAGAGTAATCTCGAAAAGATTGTCTTCGGGGTTGTCCGAAACCCGTCCGTCGGGCTGTCCTATGATGCCCGATGGATGGTCTGCTGCATAGGTGGCTGCGCGGGATGCTGTCACTGTTTTAGTATTACCCCTTCTAATAGCCTGTGAGTTTCCCTGCACAGCCTTCACCGTGTTATGTGTGTTCGACGTGAACGTCTCGGTCTGTGCTGTCTCCTGTAATATACTCGTGCCGTTGTTTTCACGTGCACCGTCCTGTCCCTTGTATATATGCGTCGCAGCGATGGCTGCGGTGATGGCTGTCAGTAATGCCGCCGATATGAGGTAATGCTTTGTCTTCATAGCCGTTGGGGTTTAGTAGTTTGCCATTATCTTCCTTGTGAATTCTTTTTCTAAGGTGAGTGCTTTGACGACGTACACGCCCGTCTGCGGTACGGTGAAGTCGGCACGCTTTATGGTGCCTCCCGCCATGTCCGTCCGGCTCAGCAGCCTTCCCGATGTATCATAGACGAGCAGTTCGGCATCGGTTTCCTTGGCGAGTCTCAGCTCGGCACTGAATGCCATACCAGTCCCGTCCTTCCTTGTCACAGTGAGGGCAGAATGGGCTTGCCTCTCGATGGACGAAGCCTTGCCTGCCGACCTTGTCCGTGCCTTGGGCACGCTCGGGCTGCACTCGCTGCCGATCATTACCGCCATGCTGTCCTCGACCGCCTTCTTCGTCTCGTAGGCTACGCCCCTCGAAACGCTCGTCAGGGCGAAGTCTCCGCCGTCGATGCTCAGCCCGTCAATGGTCGAGAGTCCCTTGTTGAAGCCCATGCCGAAGAGCCAGCCGAGACCGGCTTTCTTGGCCGCACGGTGGACGACGATGCCGTTTACCGTATAGCTTACCGTGTCGGGGGTGAAGATGATGCCGAGTGCGTCACCTCCATTCAGGGTGACGGCAGCACCCATGGGCTTACCCTCGACCACGACTTGTGCCGTGGCATTCTTCACGTCGAAGCCGTGGAGGATGTTCTTTCCCAGTCCGAGCGTGGTGCAGAGTCCCGCCCTGTAGTCGGAGGTGAGCGAGGGAATAGTCCATGTGACCTCTCCCTGCTTTCGGCGACCGACCGCATGGGCATACTCAACGCCTCCCGTGCTCTCCGCCATGATGTCGATGCCCGCGTTCTGCTTAATGAGCAGACTGTAGTTTCCCGGGAGCAGGTTCTTCACCGTGTATGTCTTCGTGGTGAAATTTCCCCGTGAAGCTACGGCACCTTTCTCCATATTCTCCACGGAATCCGCCAGCAAGCTGTATGAAAAACTCGGCAGGCCGACCACCATGCTGATGTCAAGGCTGCCGTCCTTTCGCGGCTTTCCGCCCGTACAGCTCGCATCGTGCGGTGTCAGCCGTGCCAAAATGCCGTCGAAGCAGGCGAAGGTGAACGTGTCAGATCCGCTGCCGTCGGTGTCCATGAAGATGTTGTCGAAGATGAGTTTTTCACGGCTCGCGTCCTTGCGCGAGCATCTGATGATGGTGTTTTCCTGTATATCGGTCTTGTCGCCTGCGTTTCTGTCTATGAGCATGAAGACGTTGCGGTAGTCCGCACCTGCGAACTTGTTGCCTTTGGCGAGGACTCCGTATCCGAGCTCAACCATGTTGCCGCTGTCTCCAAAGCCGTTCCTGCGCAGCTTGGGGATATTTAATGCAGTCTCGCCGCTTGCGATCTCGAAAATCATGCAGGCTGCCTTTGCCGTGCTTTCAACGGGTATGGTTATCTGCAGGTCCTTACTGCCCCTGCCGTCGATGAGTAAGGTTACGCTGTTTCCTTTCCTGCGTACGATGAAACTCTTTCCGCCCGTATTGCCTGTTAAGACACGATTCCGTATTGTTCCGTCCTCTACGATTCGGATCTCACCCCGTGCGCTGACGTTGAAGCCGTAGGCGCACTTCGTGCCCGATGCCTCGGTGAAGCCTACATTGTAGGCGGGATGGAGCCTCGGGTTGTTGTATTCCATCGTGCCGTTTCCCGTGTCGAGCGGGGAGCTGACGATGTATGCGCCCTCCTTGGGTTCATTCTGCGACACTGCATCCATAAAACCATCGGAGGTGACGGTGATGCCGTTCCGTGTCCAGACGTCCCTCCTGTATTCGGTGGAGTCGATGTTCGTCCTGACGAGCCACCTGCGGTTCATGACGTGCCACGGTGTTTTTCCTTCCGTCTCGGCGGTGGTCGTGGCGGCATTGTCGTCGCCCCATATCATATAGCCGCCGTCGGGTATGGGCGAGCTGTCCTCACGCCCCATGACGAGAAGGCGTTGGCTCGTCGGCAGGCCGTATGGGTCTGCGTCTCTGAAGCTGTCGTATGTCTTTTCAGTAGAGTATCTTGGTGCTTCCTCGTAGCTCGTCGTGGAGAGAGGCTGGAAGAGGTCGCCCGCGTCGTCACGCCCGATGCCCGTCACCCTGTGGTGGTAGGCGGCACTTTCGTCCCTGTCCCATGAAAGGTTGCCAGTCCCCGTGTAGTACGAGCCGCTGAGCGTGATGCCGTATCTGATGGCGAGATAGGTCTCCACCTGCCTGCGCTCCAGCGGCGTGAGCGTCCTGCCGTATGCGATGAGCTCGGGCGTGTAGCCATTGAGCGCACCGCCCCCGAACAGGGACTTGTCAAAGGCTGTCGTGAAATTGACGTCTCCGTCCCTGTATGTTCCCGTGGTGATGGTCGCACGTCTGCCTTCTCCCCACACGGAATGCACGGGGGCGTATGCCCTGATGTATGAGACGATGCGGGGACTCGTGGACTTGAATTCCTCTGCGATCTGCCTCTCGCTCCCCGAATAAAGAAGGTCCTCGCCGGCCGTGCTTCCGTAGTCGAGCGGTTCTATGCCCTGCTGCCCGACCGCCTTGTCCCTGCTCACGAGGCTTCCCGCACCCTTGCGTCCGCTGACGGCATATAGCACCTCGTCCTTGTTATAGGCGGTAGTCGTCGGGGCAAACACCCCGATGACGGTCATCTGCGCGAGGTTGGAGTATTTCAGCAGACTCTCCTTCGGCTGATTCCCCTCGGAGAAGTTCAGGGCGGGGTTGAAGTTGAAAGTCCGTATCCATGTGTACCGCTGCGTGAACTCACCACCGTAGGCTGCGCCCTTGGCATCGTAGAGGTTGGTTCTAACGGAGTCGCCCGAGAAGTCGCGCCAATGATAGTACCCCTGCAAGTCTGTTGTCAGGGGGACGGTCTTCAGCCATGCCTCCGCACCGCTGACCTGACCGGGTGACTGCGCACGGGACTGCACGGGAATGAATAAGGCTGTAACTATTAGAAATGCTGTTTCGTGTAAATGTCGTCCCATAAGTTAATACTGTCTATGTTCTTTTTCAGTCTGATAAGATACCCGCAATAAAAACGGTAAAGAGAGAAAATCCGTAAAATAAAAGTGAGATGGATTGTATCGTGTGTGCGAAAATTGATTAATGCAAAGCCTTTTCGTAGAGTCCTGCATATCTCCCTTGACTGCCGAAAGTGGCGTTCTTTATGTCAAGGGGGCTGAAATTGGTAAAATCAACGTTGTCTTCATAAGCATGAACGTTTAAGTTGTTTTTTCCTAAGCGCAAATATAGGTTATTCTTCTTTAATTTGCAAGGAATTGCATGGATTTTTTTTGTTTTTGATATACAAAAGGGCGACAAGAACAATAAAAAGGAAGTTTTTAACAGCAAATTCACGATGAGATGGGCTTTGGGCATAAAACGGCAATTCAAGTGCGGAAAAATGAAACGGACTGATAAAAAAGTGTGGCTTTCTCTTGTTTTCATCGAAAATAAAGACTACCTTTGCAACGTTAGGTAAGTGGTCTTTGAGACATTGCAGAATAAAGAAGGGGAAAGAAACTCGCTCGTTTCCAAATCGTAACCCTTTTCTTCTTTATTCGGTGTTATTCTATTGATTATCTGAAAGATATAAAATTCTGAAATCTTTTACGGGGATAGGTTGTGATTTTCTTCTCATAGAGGCTCTGGGCTATTGAGAGGGTTTTGTCTGCTGAAAAGCCGTGGCATCTGTTGGCATCTTTCTGCAAGGCAGTAAGGTCGTACAAGAGTGGTGGCGGTGTACCAGCCACCTTTCTTACGACCGATTCAACTTTAAGCTGGCTCTGACTGCGAAGTGTAGCGAGAGCAGTCTGTGCCGATGCTTCACTCTCATAGTCTGCACTGCCAATGGCTTTCAGCGACACACCCTCTTTTTCTGTAAGGACGGATATTTTCCAATAGGGTACGGAAGAGAAATCACGGTTCTCTATGTACCGACGGCAGACCATTGCCAAAGTCGGGGTCTGTACCCGCCCCAAGGAATAACCTCCCTTGCGGGCAATGGACAGCGCACGGCTTGCATTGATACCCACCAGCCAGTCAGCTTCGCTTCTTGCCTTGGCAGAATGATAGAGATTGTCGTAATAGTTTCCAGGTTTGAGATTGGAAAGTCCCTCACGAATAGCCTTGTCTGTGAGTGAACTTATCCAAAGACGATCGAAAGGCTTTCTACAACCAAGATGTTGGTAGATATAGCGGAAGATAAGCTCACCCTCTCGTCCTGCATCAGTAGCGACGATGATGCGGTCAGCCTTGTCAAAGCAGGAGCGTATCACTTTGAGTTGTCTGAGTGCTGCTGGATCTGATACATACTCCTTGTCCTTACGTACTTGTCGTACCACTAACTGAAAAGGATTGGGACGAATGGGCAGGTCTTCAGCTTTATAGGCAGAAAAACCGTAGGCTTCGGGCATGGCAAGGGCTATGAGATGTCCCATTGCCCAAGTGACGACATAGCCGCTGCCTTCCATATATCCTTCTTGTTTACTCTTTGCCCCTACGATGCGGGCAATATCTCTGGCTACCGAGGGTTTCTCGGCAATAATACAAGTTGTCATAGTGTAGAATGGTTTTAAGGTTACATCTTACGTCCACGGGACTTCTTCTGCTTGTTTTCATTTTGCTGTTGCTTCTGCTCGGCAGTAGGTTGTGTCTGTCCCGTTTTGAGTGGTTCTTTCACATCCTTGGTGGCTTCATTCGTATTACCGTGGTTATTGACGGCTACCTGTGTTTTGTGTTCTTCGGCTACGGCAACCACCTTTTCTTTGCTGGTTTCCTGCTTCTTGTCAGGATTCCACTTGTAAAAACGTGGTCTATTCTGTTCTTTGTCCATACGAACGTACGCGTTGAAAGGTTGCCCTTGTTTATCCACCATATTCTTTAGATATAGTGTGCGACCGCTATCCAAGGCTTCACGCTGTTTATCTGATAACTCTAAGCCGCAAAGCTTATGTGGGATGCCTTGCTGCTGTGTCTGTTTGTGTTCCTGTCGTTCTCTTAAACTCTTGTTGTCGCCAAAGATAAACTCAATGCCCTTTCGCTCGGCATTGACTTGCAGGGTTGCATTGAATATCTTACCACTCTTGGCAGTCATTCCTTCCACCTTCACGGCTTTGCCTTCCACAAGTTCTTTGTACTGGGCATCAGAGAGCGTTACGCCCTTGATCTCCTTAGGGATGTTCACACGGTCGGCACGCAGGGCTATGATTTCATTGGTCTGCGGATCGATAGATACGTAGGCAGAGAAAGGGTCTCCGTTCTTAGGTGTTACTTCAATGGTCTTGCCAAGATTACCCGTAGCAAGGAGTTGCTCCTTTTCTTCGAGAGAGAACTTGTAGCCCATATAGGGAAAGTCAAGCTGTGGTTCTTTTCTCAAAGGATGAATTGCCAAACCGACATTGCCGCTATCGTCCGTGCGGAAAGCAAGGCGGGCTTCGGTGTAGATGGTCGTGTCGCCAATGGGAACGGCAATCGTTACGAGGTTGGTCTTTTGCCAGTTAAGCATTTTTTCCAGTTCTCCGCCCTGTTCCAATCTCTCACGGGACAGTCCAAGGTTGTCGAGCATCTTCCAGTCCACTTTCTCGGGGTCGATGGCAGTGGTATTCTTCTTTTGCGGCAGATAATCATCAAAGGACACCCCAACCTCTGCCAGCTGCTGCTTGCTTTCAGGCTTCTCACGGCTTTGTAACATAGTACGCAGGTTGTCCACGCCCTGCTCCACATTGTCTGACAATACCTTGTACAACCCGAAATGAGTCGGATTATTAAACTGTTTGAGGAAGTTGGTCATGAAGTTTTTCAGAAGTCCATCCTTGTTGTTGAACTTCAAGAACGCCGCTTGATTGGCAGCTGTTGCTTCAGTGGTCTTAAGGTTGCCCTTGTCGTCGATACCTGAAACTACGGAGAGTTTTCCCATTTCTTTTTCGTTCTTTACTTCCGTGCGGTCTTCCAAGACCAGCACGTAATTGTCATTGCTGTTTGATTCCATAATTCTTATATTTTTATGAGTAAATCCTTGTGATATTGCAAAAATATAAGTATAAAATGAATCAAACCGAAATCAGAGATAAGGCTGGATAAATAGAGAAATGTCGGGAAAAGTACAGATTGTACCCCTAATAGAGAAAATAATCCATCAAAAATTTCCGCATCTGAAAGAAAAATGATAAATTTGCAACTAATACGCATTAAGTCTATGTTATGCATGCCTAACGCTACTTTATCCATCTGTGTGCAGTGCTATCAGAAAAGGATATTATCAATCGGAAGCTTATCATCATAATAGCAATTTCATCTTTATCCCCAAAATAGATGTATGGAAGTACAAAATTTAGAAGATTATAAGGTTGCAATTATCATTCCTGCAATAAAAAGAAAGTTTCTTCGTAAAACATTAATGTCTATATTTCTCCAGACTTTAGATAATTTCCATGTCTATATAGGAGATGACGCCAGTAAAGAAGATTTGCAGAGCGTTATTCTTGATTTTCCCCAAGACAAAATAACCTATAAAAGGTTTAAAACAAATCTCGGTTCTTGTGATTTGATTTCACAATGGAAACGATGCATTGCGCTAAGTAGTGAAGAGCCTTGGATATGGCTATTTAGTGATGATGATTTAATGTCTCCAACTTGTATAGAACAATTTGTTGCATTTGCAAAAGGGCATAAGTCAGATTTTTATCGATTTCAGACAAGAAAGATTGATGAAAGAGACAATGTCATACAAGAGAATATACTTCCCTTTGAGACAGACTTAGATACCTTCTTGAACAAGAAACTTAGTTATAAAATTGAAAGCTATGCGATAGAATGTATTTTTAAACGGAATTTTCTTGAGACTTTCAATCAAATACCTCATACTCCCCTAGGTTGGTGTTTTGATGATCTTTTATGGATTAAATTATTATCTTGCTTCTCTATGTATACAATTCCAAATGCATGGGTTCATTGGAGGTGTAGTAACTTAAACATTTCAGGAAGTAATGATAATAAAGAATCTGCAATTAAAAAATTAGAGGCATGTTCGATTTATTTGAAAGAAGTGCGGAAATTAAATTTGATTTTCAATAGAGAACGACTTTTTAGATACTGGATTATAAAACAGTATATAGACAAAATTCCCCACATAGATTCAGTAGAACACGTTAAAGAATACTTTTCGCAAATTCCATTACTGAAATGCAGTAGTAGTGAGTATTATGCTATTCCAGCAACATTTGAACAGGAACAATGTTGGGATTATCATATGCAACCAAAAGATTGTATTTCCCCACAAGTTTTATTCTTTAGTTATCAGTTGAAAGTTTCTTCATTTGAAGAAGCAGATAAAGTGGTTAGTAATCTTGTACTACATAATGATTCGTTACGCGCATCTTTTGTCAAAGAAACAGATGAGTTGATGTTAATTATAGCCAAATATAATTCTCACAAAAAGTATAGTTGTCATTGCACCTATAAAGATAAGGAAGAGTATAAAGAATCTTTAAATAATTTCATTTTGAGGAATGAACAATCTCTTGATATTAGGAAGGATAATTCTTTAGTTAAAATATTTATTTCTTCTGTATCTGGGACAAAATTTCATCTACATATTTTTATTCACCATCTGCTTTGTGACGAATATTCACTATCTCTGATGAAAAATCAATTGGACTCAGATTTTAAGATAGGTGTCGAAAATCAGAATAATACGATAGCAGACTACACTTTATGGCAAAGAAGACAATGGAAGAATAATAGTGTTATAATCAAAGATTATTGGGGGCAGAAGCTATCTGAAGCTATGAACATTCCATTCTCTTATACATTTCATAAGTCTGGAATAAAACAATACGATAGAAATGACTTTTTGCAAATACTAGAAACATCTTGTTCAGAACTTTACAGAACCAAATTAACAAAAGAAAGTGTTCAAGCACTTCGAAATATTCAAAAAAAGCAGACCTCGAGTTTACTTTGTATCTTTTTTTATGCCATTCGGTTTCTCTTTTTCCATTATTTTTCCTATGAAAAAATTCTATTGTCAAGCCCTTTAAGAAATATAACAAATCGAAGGTTTCGAGATACTATAGGATACTTAGCAGGAGGGTTGTATTCTTATGACAAGTTTGTAAAAGTGGATAATCTTAAAAATGATATGGGAAATTATTATTTCTCTTTACTTCAATCTATGAGATTTCTAATATCTAATCACAAGTTTTTTGGTTTAGATGAGAAAGAGTTGAGATTATCTAATGGCGTTTATGTAAACATAATGCCTGCAAATTATCGAGTTGACATCATAGAGGAAGAGTATGCAGATAAATTTGTCCATACTGATAATATGACATATTATCCTTTTGAGATTTATATAATAGAGAAAGAAAACGCCGTTTTTATTGAGTATGCATTCAACAAGGCATTATATACAGAATATGACATTGAATATTTTAACAAACTCTTAAATACATCACTATTAAAAATTGATAGCTATGAGTAATTTTTTTATAAAAAAATTCCTACTCTGTATCGGAATAGGCTATGCCATATCTGTAAATGCCCAGAATAAAATAAGTGGAAGAATTTTAGATGAGTATAACCAAGGAGCCGACGCAGCAATCGTCATGTTGTTTACCCAACCTGACAGCATTCTTGCAGAGACAACACTCACCGACGGAAACGGAAAGTTTTCGTTTCCATTACGGATAGGAAAATTCCTTTTATGCGTAAGAATGTTGGGTTACAAAGAGATTAAAAAGGAAATCACTATCCGTGAAAACGCGAAAATTCCCGACATGCAATTAGAACCGGATGAAATCGTATTGAAAAATGTAGTCATAACAGCACGGAAATCTCGGCCGATGACAAGTTCGTCTAACGGGAAAATACAGATTAACGTGGCGCAATCTTATCTTACGGATATCGGAGATGCACTGGATGTTTTGAAGCATTCTCCCGGCATTTCTGTAAACAGCAAAGGCGACATTTCCTTGGCATCACTCGGAGGAACTGCCTTATATGTCAATGGAAAGAAACTGATGTTGCAAGGTGAAGAGCTGTCGGCTTATCTGCGCTCTCTGCCTTCATCGAAAATCTCCAAGATAGAAACTTCGCCCAATCCTAATGCGAGTTTTGGGGCCGATGGAGCCGGAGGAATTATTAATATCATCTTGAAAACCACGGAGAAATCGGGCTTTTTCCTAACAACTTCGCACAGCATTGCCTATTGGGAAAACGTGAGACAGAACTCTGACATCGCATTATCCTATAACGCGAATAAATGGCAATTGGGATTGAATTACAACCACAGTATAGGACATCATGCCATGGATTATGGCTATGAAAAAATTCAGAATGGAGATAAAAGTTTATCTGAAACCATAGATACTGATAAACGAAACACGCATTCGGCAGGCATTGACTTTTCCTGGCAGCTCAATCAGAAGAGTAAATTGTTCTTGAACAGCACGGTGAACTTGCTTGTTGGGCCTGGCTTGACAGAGACAACGACAAGGGTGTATAAAGGAACTTCCGCATTAGATGGCATCTTGAAAGCACGCAACAACTATGTAGAGCAGAAAACAGTTCGATACAGTAACAGCATGAACTACCTGTACCGACCCTCCGAAAAACAGCAGTTGTCGCTTTCGGCAGACTGGACCCACTTTGATGGTAAAGCCCGATGCGAGCAGCCTAATGATTATTTTTCACCGATGAACAAGCTTGTTCGTTCTGATTTGTTTTACTCTCAGCCCGATAAAGACATAGACATTTATGCCTTGTTAGTAGACTATAAGTATAATCCTAATGCGCGGAACGAGTGGCTTGCAGGCATAAAGACTTCGCTTATCAAAAGCAATAACACCTTCCTCTTCAAGAGAAATGGGACTATTGACCTGCAACGCTCAAACAAATTTGATTACAATGAACATAATATTGAAGGCTACACACAATATACGCACACTTGGAATAAATTGG
This sequence comes from Prevotella sp. 20925_1_30, assembly GCF_041433025.1. Taxonomy (NCBI): domain Bacteria; kingdom Pseudomonadati; phylum Bacteroidota; class Bacteroidia; order Bacteroidales; family Prevotellaceae; genus Prevotella; species Prevotella sp. 20925_1_30. The sequence goes on from NZ_JAPWAR010000016.1 coordinate 23,019, forward strand.
AGTTAAGTGCAGGCCTGCGTATGGAATACATGTACACCCACAACAAGCTAAATGCTTATACCAATCACAAAGCAGAAGAAAACAATAGGAAAAAATTGCGTTTATTCCCTAATATGTCTGTATCATATACGTTCAATGAGGAGAATAAATTGGCCCTTTTATACAGCAGACGGCAAGATAAACCGCGATATGAAGATCTTAATCCCTTTGAATATCTACTTGATGAACTCTCCTATTGGAAAGGAAATCCCTTCCTCAAACCACAGATTAGCAATAAAATAACATTGAACTATACACGGAAGAGTTTGTCTTTGAACTTATATTACAACAAACTTGATGATTATTTCACTTCCCTCACAGATGTTTTTGAGAACAACAAGACGATAATGACAACGAAAAACATCGGAACACAACAGCAAGTTGGATTGGAAGCGATTTTCTCTAAACGCCTTACTTCATGGTGGGATTTCAGTACAAACGTAGGACTTTACTACTTTGTGAATAAGTTGGATTACGAAAGATACAAACAAGAATACAAGCGTCCATCCTGTTCCCTCTCGGCAAGCAATAACATTCTTCTGCCTTGGGGCATAAACTTTGAACTCTCCGGACGATATTACTCAAAACGCCAAGGAGGAAGTTATGAGATTAGCAAGCCTACAGGAAGCCTTGATTTGGGCTTCAATAAGAGTTGGCTTGAGAATCGCATTCGACTTTCATTACTGATGACCGATATTTTACATACAGAACGTTGGGATAGTTATGGAGTAAAAGATGCCCTGAACCTCTCATCGTGGGGATATGGAGAAAGCCGTAAAGTCATTCTGCGCTTCAGCTATAGCTTTGGTAAACAGAAATTCAATAAAGTGGAGAAAAACATTGAAGAATTAAATCGATTATAATTATGTCACGACAACAAGAAATTGCACAAATTGTGCTTGAGATTTTAGAAGAGCCTATCTCTGAAAAATCAATTAATGAGATAATAAATTGTCAAAATATTACCGATATGGGAATGACCTCTCTTAATATGGTAATGTTCATTGTAGAACTTGAGAATAAGTATGATTGTAAAATCGACATTACGGGACTGTGCACAAAAGACATGCATACAGTAGCTGGTTGGTGTAAGTTAATAGATAAAGTAATTACGAAGTGAAGATAGTTATCCTTACTGCAAAATGTGGACTTGGGACTTATATCCCGGCGGTGTATACCTATAAGTATATGCGCTCTCACAGCGTGGATACTGAAATGCTTGTATGGGAGGATTTTTATGAAACCAATAATAAGGAAAGGGCAATGTTGTTTCAAAAAAATCCTAGAATAGCTGAAATCTCCTATGCATATGATAATAACAAACAGCCTACTTTTTCTACTACGACAAAAAGCATTCTTAATAGGTATCTTGATAAGGAGCATGTAACATATATATGCTTCTCAGGTATTTGGCATTATGAGCTTTTGACTCAAGTAAAAGTAAAAAAGAGTGTTATAATCAACGTAGTCATGGATGCTTATCATTCAACATTGTGGGCTCCTCAAATTGAGGACGAAGCAACCAATACAACCACACTCTATGCCCTTGGAGAGAATATTTACACTCTAAATAATGAAATTAAAATTACTGATTATAAGGAAAGGAGAGGAATACTTGTACAAGGTGGTGGTTGGAATTTGATAGATCGTAATCAAATAAGAACTTTACAAACCCAGACCAAAGAGAATTTGATTGTAGCATTGACTAATGATGATCCTCAAATAACTGGGAATAAGATTTTATATAACCAAGGAGAAAGTTGTAATTTCCCTTATCCTATAAACCGAGATTATGTACCTGACACCAACTATCATCCATTATTAGATGAATATAGGAAAGCAAGGTGTTGTGTAGGCAAACCAGGAGGTATGACAATTATTGATTCTATAATGACTTGTACTCCTTTATTACTTACAGATGTGACAATCGGTCAACATGAACAAGCAAATCGATTCTTTTGCAAGAAGAATGGTTTAGCAATAGAATTACAAAACTTAAATTACAATCAAATTGTAACGCAGTTAGAAAGACTTCATGAAAGATTGATTGATATCTCTGCTTCAGCCAAAAATTTATGTCTCACCCTACTAAATCTTATTTAATTTCAATGGATAAAAAACTTCGACAGTTATCAATCATTAAGAATAGATTTGAAACTTGTAATAGATGTTTCAATGAGAGGAAAAAGAATTCTTCATACTGTGAACCTGTCCCTAGTTCTGTGGGAATTAAATTAACAAATAGGTGTAATTTAAGGTGTAAACATTGCTTTGAATGGAGTGAAACAGGTTATCATCACAATATGAAGCGACAAGATATGTTTGGAGATGTCCCATTATCTATGATTTTAGATTTGCTAACATTTACCAAATCAACAAAAGCTCCAATATATCTTTGGGGAGGAGAACCAACCATTTACAAGAGGTGGGATGAATTATGTAGCTTGATTTGTGAATTTGATAGAGATGTCGTGATTTGTACCAATGGGGTCAATATTACAAAATTGTCTGATTCCTTGTGTAGACTGGGAGAGCGTGTCACGTTATTATTTAGTATCGAAGGCTTTTTAGAACAACATGATGCAATTAGAGGCAAAGGGATGTATTTGCAAACAATAGAAGCTCTGCATGTCTTCTCTCGTTTAAAGTCTATCGGGAAATACAAGGGCTTCTTATCCGTAGAAACAGTCGTTTCAGACCCTCTCATTCCGCATTTAGTAGCTTACTGTGATTCGTACAAGGATACGCTCATTGATTCCCTATACCTTAATTTCCCTTGGTTCATAAATCCGACGGCTGCCTCTTCCATGGACATATTTTTTGAAGAGACGTTTAAAGATATTTGTTGTGGACAAACAGTTCTGAAAAAGAATTATTCTTGGCATTCTTTCGATTTTAGAATATCAAGTGTTCTCATTCATAACTTGAAGAAAGCCCTTAAAGAGATAAATGAACAAGAATACCCATTTATGATTCATTACAACCCCAGTTTAGAAGAAAAAGATTTAGTAGATTATCTAAATGGCGAAGATATTTTAAAAACGTCTTCACAGATGTGCCTGTCTTATTCTCAACGTATAGACATACTCCCTAATGGAGATATTTGTCCTTGTAAGAAGTATCCGGAATTAACGGTTGGAAACCTTAACAACCAATCTATAGAGAACTTATGGAATGGAGGTAACTTTGAACGATTTAGACGTGCTATAAACAACAGGCTAATGCCTATATGCTCAAAATGTGAATTATTTTATGCTTACAACAAAAGTAAATAGATTATGGCATCTTATTGAAGAGAGCTTAATCTCGAATGCACTGAAGCCATGCATTTCATATCGGAACGTGGAACTAAGCTATGGCGAGATCCATAGCCGAGTAAATCTAATCACGAGTTTTTTGTTTGAGAAACAAATTCCGGCTTTTTGCAATAATTGTTCGGACCCAATTTCTTTTGTAATTTTACAACTAGCAGGGATTCAATTAGGAATACCATCTTATCTTTTCTTGCCAAAAGATAAAAGTATAAAAGTATTTGACGAACAGATCATTGACTCCATAATAGAAAACCGACAAACGATTACAGTCGATAAATATTTTTCGACTAAAGAATCTTATTCTTTCTTTTTCAATTCTAGTGGGACAACAAGTATCCCTCATGTTGTGGAGAATACAAGTCTGTCATTTTTTTTCATCTGCGAAGCAATTAAACGGTATAAGCCGATGAACGATTATTTAGGTAGGTATAAACGTTTCTTGTTATGTTGTCCGCTAAATCACTCGTTTGGTTTTTCTTCTTTAATAGAAATGCTTATATATGGCGTGCATTCATACTTTCCAGATACATTCTCTATCTTGGATATAATTAAAACAATACACAGTTGTGGCGAAAAACGAATAAATAGCATCTTGGCGTCTCCGTTTATAGTAGAGAAATCAATAGAACTCCTTCATGGAAGTTTTCTTGATAAGATTCAACATATAGGATTAGGTACAGATAAACCAAGTAAGAAATTGATTGAGAACATTTATGCCCATAATAAAAACATATTGATATCTAATCGCTATGGGCTTACAGAGATTCCATCAGCAATTTTTGTTTCAAATTTCGAATCAAAAGAAGTAGCAGAGGAGACTTTATATAATCTCGCGTCACCACTTCCGATTTATACATATGAAGTGTCCTTAAATGAGGTAGGAGAATACGACCTTAGTATATTAAATTTATTAACAAATGAAATAATACCTACAGGAGACAGTGTGGGATACGACAAACAAAATAAACTGTATTTGATAGGAAGAAGTAAGGAGATTATTAAATACAATGGGATCAGAATTGACTGCTCTGTCATTGAAAATGTTTTACTTGGATGTATGGGGATTGAAGATTGCTTATTGTATGTAAGTGAGAACAAATTGATTTTAGAATATGTTTCTGAAAAAAACGTCATTTCAAATAGCATTATTAGGTCATATTGGAGGGATAATATATCGACAGAATATTATCCAGATTTATACAAAAATGTAGATAGTATACACCGTACCATTACAGGAAAAAAACAAAGACGATAAGAATGAGTAAACATGCTTATATTTCTCTTATAAGATTTGAATGGAAGTGTTTTACCGGACATAGAATACTTCAAGTTATAATCTATATTCTACTATTATCTGCAATTTCTATTTCTATGACACAACCTTTGATATTCAAGACATTCATAGACAATATTCAGAATACGGTATCTCTACACCAACACATATACAAATTCTTTACTTTCTCTTTCTGTATTAAAATCATAGAATGGTTACTATTTATTCCTGCATATTATTTGCAGAGGAAAATATCATTTATGATATACCAAGAATATCTTTCTTCTGCATATTATTCACTCTATACTGAAAACCAACTATATCTCAAGACAGAAAAACATACGGGAAACGAATTAAGTCGACTTAGAAAGTCATGTGATGGATGTCGTGATTATTTTAATGACCAGTTTCATTACATAGAAGTATTATTCAGGCTTATTTTATCAATTGTTGCTATAGGCTGTTTTTCTGTTTTCCTTGGCATCCTTGCTGTTCTTTTGGGAGCATTAGCCTTCTACTTAACAATTCTTTTAGATAAACGTTATTCTATGTCACAAAAGAAATTACTGGACAAAGAACATATTGTATTTTCTTTTTTTGCTGATTTGTTAAGAAATCTATCTACCATTGTCTCCCTAAATCTATTCCAACCAATTGATTCAGTCCTCAGAAGAAGAGTCCTCTTAACAAAAGAGCATTATTATAAATCCAATACTATAACTATAACCAAACTTGTAAGTGTTGATGTTATCCTGATATTTATGACAATAATACTTATTATTGGATTCATTATAAAAAACTCAAGCCTCCCATCTAATCAATACTTAGGGAGTTTAGTGGCACTTTTTTCGTACATCTCTATATATACAGGTTTATTTAAGGAGTTTACATGGATAAATACACTCGCAACTGATACAGATGTGAATATCAAATCTTTTATTGTTTGTTTTGACAGAAAAGTAGATACGCATAAACATGAAAATAGCAGTCATTGGAATAGCGTAAAAATTCAGAATATACGACCTGATGAAAAATTATCAAGAGAAGTTCCGGCTTTAAATAACAATAATGTGAATTTGAAACTGAATCGGGGGGAACATGTGTTAATTATGGGGAGCAGTGGATCTGGCAAAAGTACAATACTGGAAATTTTGGCTGGAATTTTGCCCCCAGCGAAAGAAACAAAGTTTTATTACGATGACAACACAATTTCACCTCAAGAATTTTCAAAACAAATTATATATTCTCCTCAAGATACTTTGTTATTTAATGACACTGTATTATTTAATATAGTATTGGGATGTACTTACAATAGGCAAGACATTCAGAAAATTATCAAGGTCACGGGACTCGATGTTGTATTAAAAGCGAAAAGTAATCGTTTAGACAGTATTATTAGTGAGAATGGAAATAACCTTTCTGGAGGTCAAAAACAACGTATTTTACTATCTCGATATTTATTTTTTGCACATCTAAAAAAGTGTCCTATATTGATATTAGATGAATCTATGAGTGCATTAGATAGGGTGTCGGAAAACATCATACTACATAATATATTTGAAGCTTATCCAGATCTATCTATTATAATGGTATCTCATAACAACCTATTAAAAGGGAAGTTCGATAAGATTATAGATTTAAAATAGCAAATCTATCTTTCTTCTATTTGTATACTTAAAGAGAACAAACTTATACAATTAGTACCAAGTCGTATGTAGTGCGATTACCAGCCGCTGATAGTGTTTTTTCGCCCGATAATGTTTCAACGCTTAGGGACAATTAACTCCTAAATCATTTTTATTATGGTATAATTTGAGTGAAATAATTCATCATAAAGGTTTAAGTGCTGTTTATAGTATCGTTCTTCGCTGTATTTTTAGAACCTGGCATTAATGAAGTCATATATTTCAGTAATGGAATTTAGAGTTTAGATCAATCAAAACATTGTTTTTTAGGGATTCATGTTTTTCTGTAAATGTCCTAAGTGTAAGAAATACAGTATCGATTATTTGTCATTCTTTATCAAATGTTTGAGAATAGGATCGGCTTTAATTCGGGCAAATTCGTTGTCAACTAAGGCGAAAATGTCCTGCTTGATACATTTATAATTGACTTCGATAGTCTCTTTGAGATTGTCGGAACCATCTTCGTTTGTAAAGTCTGCTATTGTTGGTATTGGCTGGTTGGCTTTCATCTCCTCAGAGACCTTGGCACTGTCCACCACAATCTCTGCGTGGAAAATCTTTTGTTCGATACGTTCGTCGAAGTTGTCGGATACCGCACCTACGAATATACCTTGTGTGAGGTTTGAAATCTTGCTTGCAGGGATAAGACTGTCCATCTGTGTGGAGATAGAGGTGGATTTGTCATTACGATTGATAGTCATAGACTGACGTTGCTGAAGTACCTTGCCGAAGCGTTCACTTAAAGTCTTGGCAGTCATTCCTTCCACCTTCACGGCTTTGCCTTCCACAAGTTCTTTGTACTGGGCATCAGAGAGCGTTACACCCTTGATTTCCTTAGGGATGTTCACACGATCAGCACGCAGGGCTATGATTTCATTCGTCTGCGGATCGATAGATACGTAGGCAGAGAAAGGCTCTCCATTCTTAGGTGTTACCTCAATGGTCTTGCCAAGATTGCCCATAGCAAGGAGTTGCTCCTTTTCTTCGGGAGAGAGCTTGTAACCCATATAGGGAAAGTCAAGCTGTGTTTTTTTCTCAATGGATGAATTGCCAAGCCGATATTGCCGTTATCGTCCGTACGGAACGCAAGGCGTGCTTCAGTGTAGATGGTGGTGCCGCCGATAGGAACAGCAATTGTGATGAGATTGCTCTTCTGCCAATTGAGCATCTTTTCCAATTCTCCATTCTGCTCCAATCGCTCACGGGAAAGACCGAGATCGTTGAGCATCTTCCAATCCACCTTTTCGGAGTAGATAGCGGTGGCATTCTTCTGCTGGGGCAGATAGTCCTCAAAAGGAATGCCCATTTCAGCTAGTTGCTGTTTGCTTTCTGGCTTTTCACGGCTTTGTAGCATGGTGCGCAGATTGTCCACGCTCTGCTCCACATTGTCTGCCAATACCTTGTACAACCCGAAATGAGTCGGATTATTGAACTGTTTGAGGAAGTTGGCCATGAAGTTCTTCAGCAGTCAGTCCTTGTTGTTAAACTTCAAGAACGCTGCCTGATTGGCAGCGATTGCCTCAGTGGTTTTAAGGTTTCCCTTGTCGTCAATACCAGAAACTACGGAGAGCTTTCCTTGCTTCCTTTTCGTTCTTTACTTCCGTGCGGTCTTCCAAGACCAGCACGTAATTGTCATTGCTGTTTGATTCCATTGCTTGATAATTTTAATGATGAATATTACTATTGAACCGCTAAATTATAGGTATATAATGAGATTAATTGGGAATTGGGTAAAGTGGGATGTCAAAGGAAAAACGAGGAAATCTGGATTACACTTTTAGAATATGAGTAAACTATTGTTAAGTATAACGCTGCAAAAGTATCTTATTTATTAAATATTATTAAAATAATGTATCTTGGTTAGCTATATATAATTATTTAATAATATTTTTTGTATATTTGTGGCATAATAAAATGGGAAAGGCAAAGCCTATCATATTGAGAAGTAGCCATTAAGTCATATGTTTTCCAAATGAAAGAAATAAAGAAAGCTAAAATGTCTCAAATTGTGGGAGGAACGACAACTACAGAAATGGTAGAAGTCGGAGTTATTGTAGAGAATGAGTATCCAGAAGGTCAGGTGGGAAAAGGAGAGCCGATTGTTGTTACATTTCCTGAACCAGGTGATAGTTTGATAAATTCATTTTCAGAAGGGCTTATTAAGTAAAAGTAACCCATATTGTGGTAGGAATTTCCTTTTACTATTTTTATTTAGGAATGGTAAAAGGAAAATTTTGTTTAGTTTTATATGAAAAATAAAAAAATTGCTACTCTTCTATTTTTTTTAATTCTTTTTTGCTCTTACTCCCTCTCTCCCAAAGTACCTCTTACATCTTGCTCTAATATTCCTACAGACAGTATAGCATTAGTCCTTTCAGAAATGTACGGATTAGACCAAGGAGTCAGAGATTCTTCATTACACCAATTTAAAAAAAAGGCGGATGTGAGGGCATTTCTCTTCTCTGTAGATTCAATTAATTTTCAACGGGCAATAGAAATTATAAAAAAATATGGGTGGATCGATGGAAAAGTGCTTGGTGAAACGTATTTACATAAAGAGTCTATAAATGCATCATTATTAGCTATTTTTCTTCATAATCCGAGACGTTTAAATAGACATTTAAGACAAATGTTAATATCCGAAGTTAAAAAGGGAAGGCTTTCATCGTCGACATGCATGCTTATTCTAGACAAATATTATGTAGTATGTGAACATCGTACAATTTTTAACACAGCATTTAAGAGCTGGCTGAAAAAACCTTATGTTAAACAAGAAGATAAATGGTTATCAGATAGTTTAATGAATGAGTTAGGTTTACCATTACTACCAAATTATATAATAAAATGATTTTGATTTTAAACTCAGACACAGGAGATTTCTCTCATATTGAAATAATAAATTGGCTTGAATTTTACAATGCAGATTATCTTGTTTTGACAGGGGAAAGTTTGATGAGAGGAAATGTAAAATTTGAATATACCATCGATGATATTTTTTTAAATGGCATATCTCTAAAAAATATTTCTGTTGTTTTATATCGGCGATGGCAGTACCCGTATCAATTTCAAATATCAAAGGACAAGATTCTAAATGAAGCCATAGTTTCTAACTTATTCAACGAATCTATCGAGATACGTAATTTGTTATTCGAAGAGTTAAAAGATGCGGTTTGGTTTCCTTCACCAAAAAGAGTCGCTATAAATAAATTACTAATGCTAAAAGAAGCCAAGCGTGTGGGACTTCGTGTTCCCGACACAATAGTGACGACTGAAAAAAAACAACTTATAAGATTTGTGAAGTCGCATAATAATAGGGTCATAACAAAAGCAATAGGCAACTATTTACCTGTTACATCATCTGATGGTATTACATTCAATCCAATATTTACAAAAATAATTAATATTGATGACATTAGAGCTTCAACTGCAAGTACTTTCTCAAATTCACTTTTTCAAGAATATCTTCCAAAGGCGTTTGAATTGAGAATTTTTTATTTTAATAACAAGTTTTTTTCAACTGCATTAATGTCACAACATAATGAGATAACTCAGATAGATTCTAGGGTTACAGAGAATTTAAGAGGAAGCAAGCTAGTACCATATAAATTACCTCGAAATATAGAAAAACAACTTATATCTTTTTTAAAAAATGTTGAATTAAATACTGGCAGTATAGATATGATCGTAACTCCAGATGGTGACTTCTATTTTTTAGAGATTAATCCAGTGGGACAAATTGCTGGTTATTCTAGGAGAACTGGGCAATGCATGGAGAGATTTATTGCAGAACAATTAATTAAAATAGATGAACGAGTTAGATAGATTAACTAAATGTGGAAAACTACCGTTAGCGTTTTCAAATTTAAGAGGCATAAAAGCAAAAGAGCAAGAATCTGTGTTTCTAAATAGAGAAACTGTATTTCATCCATACGAACAGCATGTTTTATGTGAAGCAGATTCATCATGTATAAATAGTAAAATTTATGATGTATTTTAGTATTTTACCTAGTGTTATTATAACTTCTGGATTATCCGAATATCTTATTATGGATATAGAAGAAAATTCATATTCAGAAATACCTATCGAATGGGGAAAAATTTTAGAATCATCTTCAATATTTATTATAGGAGAAGAAGAAGTCAAATATGAGGAGATAAATATTCCACGTATATATGACCAAGAACTTGTCGATTATATGGTTAATAATGGTATGGCAATAATCACTAGATTCCCGACAACATTTTCTTCGTATAGTTTCAAGGAATGGGGAATCCCTTTTCCATTCGAATCTCTAATAATAGATGTAAACTCAATCAAAGATCTTCATAATGTTCTATCAACACTTCCAAGTAGGAGAATTTCACATTTTATTCAGTTGAGGCTTTTTTTTATTTGTAGTGCGGAAAAATTAAAAAAAATAATAAAGGATGTTATAAGTTACGGATATTTCAATATAGAGGTGGTTTTTAATCATGATAAAAAAACAAATATTTCAGCATATACTCACATATTAGCATCTTACCCTTTTCATATATCGAGACTTGTAGTAATGAATTCAATGGATTTACATACATTAGATAATAAAATAATATTTAATAAAAATAAGATTACCAATTCAAATGATTGTGGACTAATTAGTGAAAATCTTTTTAGCATTAATATTGACTCATATGCAAAATACTGTTTAGGAAATACCTGCCTTTGGAAAAAAATATCAATTGATGTCAAAGGAAATATACGTAATTGCCCCTCAACTTCAGTTATTTATGGCAATATAAGTAACACTTCTTTAATAGATGTTTTGTCTAATAAAACATATCATTTTTTGTCGAATATCAAGAAAGAAGATGTAGAAGATTGTCGCCAATGCAAATTCAGGAAATGTTGTATAGATTGTAGAGGAGGAGTGAATAATTACTATGAGAAGCCGAATAAATGTAATCTTTTCTGACTGTCAGTAATTGAAATAAGATAGGGATATTCCAATATTTGTTTATTTTTACAATGACTTAATTTACAGTTATCTGCTTATTACTCTAACCCAAGTTTAACCGGCAAAATTATTTTTCATAAATATTCGGGATATTTTGTGTAGTATCAATTTGATAAATGATTGATAATCAAGTATAGGGTATTGTAACGAGGAGTAAAATCTGATTTGTAGGACACAGTCGTATCAAAATTATTTTGTTACTTTGCACTCATGCACGCAAATGTACAGACACGATTTAACCCTGCCACAGGCGACATGGCTCCTTATTATCGCATCAAGGAGTCATATCGTGATGTGCAGGGTCATGTACATTCGCTAATTCTGTTGAATATCGGGTTCGAACCTTCACTTACTGTTGTACAGGTTCGAAAAATAGCATACGCACTTACCGAACGCTTCAAAAACAGAAGTACACCCTCGCTTTTCATAGAACACCTTGACGGGCTTACTCCTATTGAACAGGCAAAGGCTGACGAATGGTGGATTCGTATGGAGAAAGAAGGTGGAATCGATCGGTTTAATAAGGAAGAGCAGAAGTCGCTGAGAAAATACGAGAACTATATTGACCTTGAGACGGCAAACTATACTGACGCAAGGAATGTTGGTGCTGAGTGGCTCTGCAAGCAGACAATAGACAAGCTGCAATTAGAGGGTTTTCTGCGCAAAAACGGCTGGACGGAGAATACGATACACACGGCTTTATCAGCATTGATTGTCCGTACGGTATATGCAGTTTCTGAACGTTCATCTTATTATTATTTGCGCGATAACTCGGCTGCTGGCGAACTTTACAGTGGAGCTCCTGGCTGGACACCAGGGATCAATTCTCTGTATAAAATCACAGACAAGTTATATGAACTAAAGGAACAGTTAGAGTGTCATTTGTGCAGCGTTACTGACAATCTCTTTAATATAGACAACAAGTTGATGCTCTTCGACTTAACCAACTTCTATTTCGAGGGTAGTAAGCGTAATAGCGATAAAGCCAAGTTCGGTCGTTCAAAAGAAAAACGCTCTGATTGTAAGCTACTTGTACTTGCATTATGTATCAATAAAGAAGGTTTTATACGTTATTCTTCAATCTTGGAGGGTAATACAGCAGATCCCAAGTCTCTATCCAATATGATTGATACGCTGGCAAAGAGAAATCCATCATGAACCAAGGATACGCTCGTTGTCATGGATGCAGGTGTTGCCACGGAAGAGAACTTGGAGCTAATAAAGAAAAAGGGTTACAATTATCTCTGTGTATCTCGTACGAAAATGAAGGAGTATACGCTCGCTCAGTGATGATAATAAGAGCGTTACTGTAATGGATGCCCATCGGCAGAAGATAACGCTGAAAGAGGTTAAGACAGAGGATGATAAGGATTATTATCTCGAAATAACATCTCCATCGAAAGCTATGACAGAGTCGTCCATGAACAGAGTCTGGAGAGAGCGTTTTGAGATGGAACTGCAGAGGATAAACGATGGAATATCGAAGAAAGGTGGAACAAAAACCTATGAAAAGGTTGTTGAACGTACAGGACGTGCCATACAGAAGTACCCATCTATAGCGAAGTTCTACCAGATAAGCTACATAAAAAACGAGAAGAAACCCAATCAGATGCTGCGTGTAGACTGGGAGATAAAAGACCTATCGGCAATGGAATCTGGTCACGGAGTCTATTTCCTCCGCAGCAATGTCAGGACACTTTCTGAGCGTGTGACATGGGAATACTACAATCTCATTCGCGAGATAGAATGTACGAACAGACAACTAAAGAATGATCTCAACCTCCGTCCTATCTATCATCAGAAAGATGAGCGAAGTGACGCACACCTCTTCTTCGGTTTATTAGCCTACTGGGTGGTAAACACCATCCGTTGTCAATTAAAACGAGAAGGAGAATCTTGTTACTGGACCGAGATAGTACGACGTATGAGTACCCAAAAGCTCGTCACCACAAAAGGGAAGAATCCATTAGGTGAAACCATCGAGATGCGCCAATGTAGTAGTCCTTCGAAGCAAGCAAAACAAATATACGATAAGTTGGACTTAAAACACTCACCATTCAAAAAGAATAAAATTTGTAGGACACAGAGCCCATAAGAAAAATGATAAAAGAACGGTGACAGTTAGATTAGGCGAAAGTGAGTGTTAAACTTGGGTTAAAATAACACTGAGGATATAACTCATGACTTGAAAGAAAAATGAAACTGCCGATGCTCATATTTTTTACTTTAAACTGTAAGATTAATTTATAAGTCCAAAATAAAATTTAATTATTTTTGTTTGATATACATATCTGTATTTTGCTTGAGAATATTTTGTAGATGCATCTATATATTGATTTAATACAGTATTATAATCTACTATAGTTGCTGCACCTAATAAATATTTTTTCTCAATCTCCTCCAATGCAACTATGGAAGATGATAAATATTTAGATGTAGAATTAAAAATTTGCCAGTAATTTTGCAAATCTAAATATGCTTTATTAACTTCATATTTAGAATTAGATTCAGCTGACCTTAATAAATATTCTGCCTGCGTTAATGCCAATTTGCTTCTTTGTACATTTTTTCTGGTTGCATAGCGATTAAATATAGGAATATTTACACTAAGGGTAAAAAAATTACTTAAATTATCTCTATATTGGTTTATAAATGGATATATCTTCTGATAAGATGTGCCATCATTATTATATATCATTTTCCCCCTAGCACTAGAAAAACTAGATGCTAATGATGCATTTAATGTAACAATTGGATAATATTGTGATTTAGCTATAGTTACGTCACGCTTTCGTATTTCAATCAAAACTTTCGCTTTTTTTATTTCGGGAGAAAAACATATAGCTTCTATAACTTCAGATAATTTAGGAAGGTCATCAGGCTTCTCAAAATCATCAGGTTCAGCTTCAAAATTCTTAAAATTATCAAAATCAATTAGCCTACAGATATTTAATTTAGCAATATATAATTCATTCTTGGCTTTCAATAAATTAGTTTCTGCATTAGCAAGTTGGGTCTCAACTTGCGAAAAATCAGCTTTAGTAACTTTACCAATCCTAAACATATCGCTCACCTTTTCTTTCTGAGTTTTGAGTGAATTCAGTATCTGCTCACAAATTTTTATGTTTTCATAAGCCAATAGTACCTGAAGATAATAAGCTGTGATATTTAGCCTTAAATCATACTTTACCTTCTCCAGACTATATAATGTGGAGCTAAAATTTAACTTCTCTCTTTGAAATATATTACTTTTTTTAAAACCATCAAATAAATCTATTGAAGCTGTTATAACAGTATTATTGCCTTGGACAGTTTGGTTTTCTATAAAATCATATGTTGTTGGGTCCAAAACACGTCCTTGTGATAACGAATAGTTGTTTTTTAAAACTATATTTGGAGCAAAAGCCCATTTCGCTTCTGATAAGTTAATTTTTTTGCTTTCAATATCTAATTTTTTGCTTTTAACATCAACATTATGCTCTTCAGCATAAGTTATACAATCCATCAAGCTCCATTTTTTTTCTTGAGAATATAAGGTTTGACAAGATAATATAAATAGAAAGAAACTGATAATTTTATGCATAACTTTCAATTTTTGAAGATTGAAATAATTGGATTAAAGAAACGAGAGATTAATCTCATTTCTTCTGTTACAATTTCCGCTGTTCCATCCATCTGTTGAATCATCGGTATTTCCTTACCATATGAAGTAATTAAATGGTTATGCAATGATACTTCAGCTACATAGACTATCGATTTACCTTCTGAATGGACTATTTGTTCAGGAACAGCAGATAATGATTTAATCTCACAATTCAACACACCAAATTCCATATAGGGGTATCCATTTAGTTTAATGTTAACTCTTTGTCCAATTTTAACTTTACCAAAACCTGATGAAGGAATTTGAATACGACCAATTATTTGATCATTCCCTCGAGGTATAATACTTGCTAACTTATCACCTATTTTGATATTTTGATATTTATTCCAATAGTTAATGAAAGTAATTCGACCTGATATCGGTGCTACAATAGCATATGTCTGCATCCATTTTAAAATTTCAGTTTTCAATTGCTGAATACTTTGATCTAAAGTCCGAAGATGTTCAGACATCTCATCATCTTTTTGAATGTTAAGTTCTGAAATTTGCTGTTCTAATTGTAGGATTTGCAATGCACTTGAAGTTAGTTCTGCATGAGCACCTGATTGTATTTTTTGCTTCTGTTTTAGTTGTTGTAAAGAGGTCTCATAATTAACAGAGGAAATAGCTTTCTCTTTAAATAATATTGAATCCCTTGTAAACAACTGTTTTTGTAGTGCCAAATCTTGACTTGAATAATAATACTGTTCTTTCTTTCTTTCATAATTATCACGACTATTTACAAGTTGCATCGTTAATAATTGTTTTTTTTGTTCGATATGTTTCTTTGTAAGAAAATGGCGAAAGCTTCTAATTTCCTTTTGAAAAGAAGTAAAAGCTACTTGTATTTCACCTAAGTTATAATCATTATCAATCCATTTTTCCTTAACAGCCTCTGGATAGTATGCTTTAGAAAGAACATTGCACTTTTGAGATACAAAGTTTACATCGTTCCACTTAGCTGTGCTTGCGAGAATTGCTATTACATCACCTTGTTTCACTTGTTCGCCGTCCTTGCAACACATTGTATCAATCAATCCATCATACCGAGAAATTAAATCTACTGGCGGATTATAGGTTGTTATTTGAATGGGAGCAGAGATAATATCAGGATACTTAACAAAGTAACATCCCAATAAAAAACCAACAAAAATAATAAAAAAAAACGTTACGCCCCATCTTACAACCCAAGAAGGGGCCTTTCCCATAATTGATTGGGCTTCTTCACTATAAAAATTATTTATATCTGGCATTATCTTTCCCTTAATTATCTAATTCCAATTGATTTTTAACTAACTTATAATAATAGCCTTGTTTTGCTATCAGTTCACTATGCTTACCTTGTTCAACAATAGAACCATGTGCCATAACTATTATATTATCTGCATTTTTAACAGTAGATAAGCGATGGGCAACTACAACAACCGTTTTATTATAAAACATTTTTTTAAGCCTTTCCATAATAGTCCTTTCATTATTGGCATCTAAAGAGTTTGTTGCTTCGTCAAAGAATAGCATTTTTGCATTTTTATAAGCCGCTCGAGCAATTAAAATTCTCTGCTTTTGACCAGAGCTTAGCCCCATTCCATCAGAACCAATTTTCGTATTATACCCAAGGGGCAAACTTTCTATAAAATCATTGATATTTGCTATCTCTGCAGCATAATTAATTTTTTCCATATTAGGTCTTTCGTCACTCACTCCAATATTATTAGCAATGGTATCAGAAAAGATATATCCATCTTGCATCACGGAACCACATGTTTTTCTCCATGCGGAAGGGCTATAAAGTGATAAATTCTTACCACATAAAAGGATTTCACCTTTAACAGGTTGGTAGAATCCTAACATCATTTTCACTATAGTAGATTTACCGCTTCCTGATGTTCCAACTATTGCTGTCACCTTATTTGATGGTATTGTTAGTGAGACATTTTTGAGGGCTTTAGGAGAGTGAGGACCATCATATTGGTATGTCACGTCTTTAAAAATTATTTCAACATCATTGGGTACCTCTAAAATAAAATTTTTATCCACAGGTTCTTCATCTTCTTTCTCTTGTACCTCTCCCAATCTCTCCAAAGAAATTTTTGCATCTTGAGTACTTTGTACAAATTGTATAAATTGAGAAAGAGGTGCATTTAACTGTCCAATTATATATTGCAAAGCGGTCATCATACCCAAGGTCATACTGCCATCTATCACAGAACGTGCAGCTATAAAAGATATTACCACATTTTTAATCTGGTCTATAAAAGTTCCTCCAACATCTTGTGTTTGTCCTAATAACAGACCTTTCACTGAGACATGAAATAATCGGGCTTGAATCCGTTCCCATTCCCAACGTTTTTGTTTTTCGCAATTATTCAGTTTAATATCTTGCATACCTGTTATTAACTGTACGATGCTGCTTTGATTATTAGATGCTTCCTGGAAACGCATATAATCAAGTTTACGTCTGCGCTTCATAAATACCAATATCCACAAAACGTATAAAAGGCTGCCAAATAAAAAAACACCCAATATTTTTATATTATATCCCCCAATTACACATCCATAAATTATGAAAGTAACTATTGCCATTACCATATTTAACATAGACTCTGTCAGAAAACTTTGGATTCTTCCAAAATCCCCTATTCTTTGCATAATATCCCCTAATTTCCTAGAATCAAAGAAAGAAATAGGTAATCTCATAAGTTTTGAGAGAAAATTAGATATTAACGAGATACTAATTCTGGATGTCATGTGAAGCATTAACCACGAGCGAATTAAATTGTTTGCCATCTGACCTAGGACCAAAGCTACTTGGGCTATAAGCATCATTACAACAAATGATAGATTATTTGTGCCAATGCCTTTGTCAACAACAGATTGAGACAAAAATGGTAAAATTAGACTTAATATGCTTGCAGTAAGCATTGCAATCGTAAGTTGAACTAAATAATTCTTGTACGGTTTTAGGTAAGCCAATAATTGATAAAAATTCGTTCTCTTATCTTCATCTCCTTTTTCTGTATAAAAAGCTGGTGTTGGTTCTAAGATAAGGGCAATTCCTCTAGGAGAATCTTTACCATTAGATTGATCCCATGACTTGATAAATTGTTCTTCTCTATATACTAATAACCCAGCTTCTGGGTCTGAAACGTACACTTTCTTCTTTTTAATTTTATAAACTACTATAAAATGTTGCTGATTCCAATGAACAATACATGGTAGAGGGGCATGTTCTTTCAATTCATTCCATTCTATTATGACACCAGTTGGCTTTAGACCAATAATCTCTGATGCATCGCTGATACCCAACAAAGAAACTCCTTCGCGATTTATGTGACATTTATCGCGAAGCATCTGTAGCGAATAATTCCGACCATAATATTGTGCAATGATTTTAAGACAAGTTGGGCCACAATCCATACCATCTAATTGTCTGTAATTAGGAAAATTCATAGAAAATTTTGTAAATGTTCTAAATTATAGTACTCCTCATTTTATAACAGGGGCTGAGATTTAGTTATTTGCTTGCAGAGTCTTCGGATAATCCTAAAAGTGCTCTTGTCTTGGTAAAATCCAAAGGTGCGATGTTCCAAAGGATTTTTATAGGCCAGCATGCTACATAAATCGTTACATATCGGTCTTGGCACTGCAAATATACTTTCTTTTTTACATTATTGCAAGGAATTTTGTATTTTTATTTAACCATATTAAATTTTGTGCTAGGAAAGCTATACGACAAAGCAAAGATAAGGTCCCTTGTAGTTGTCATAATAAATTCTCTCGTTCTTCTACAATGTTAGCAAGTTTGATATCGCAATTTTCTTTCTTAAACTCAAATCTCATTAGAACCCGCAATTTTTCGTAACTATTCAGCGATAAGTTGTATGAACTATTATTGATTATCGATAAGTTACATAAACAAATATATACAAATTCTGGTAAAGGATGTCATTTCGAGCCTTTTGCCACAATATTATGTTTATAAGTTCTTGATATTCAACGTTCATTATCGCTGAACAGTTACAAATGGAACAACAAAATTTAAATAACATGAAGAAAAGTCGACTAAAAGGTCTTTCGCAAATTGCGATTGACAACCAACTTTTTACCAAACTACTGTAATAATACAATAAATATTTTTAAATCGAAACCAAAAAGACTATAATAAGGAATATTTATGAAAAATCAGATGATACTTTTTGCATTCTTTTTGTTGGTATTGGTTTATCCACAAGAAACACAATCGCAAACGTTAGTTACTATAGATTATGTCGAACATTTCCAAGAAAATGGAGCTGGCATAATGTCGTCACAACCTATCCTATCAAAAACAGCAAGGATTAATAATAAAACGGACATTTCTTTTGATATTTCATATGATGAAAACATCCCAGATTCCGTCTCTAAATGTCTGGAAGTAGCTACTGATATTTGGAGAAATTGTCTGAATATAAATTCTGATTATAAAATTCGTATTAAAGCTGTATGGGATGACCTCCCCGAAGAAGAGGATGTGAAAACAACAGTTTCCTACACCAAATATAATGGTTATTTCTATCCAACTAGCTTGTATTGTTCATTAATCAATAATCTTGGAACAAATGGGTCGCCAGATGCAATTATTACAATAAACAAGAATAAAAATTGGTTCTTCCGTTAAATGCGTAGACGCCTATCATGCAGTGCATATAATCTTAATTTGAAGTATTCTTCATTTCTGAACCCATATATCTGTCTTTTCAAAACCTTTATTTTGTTGTTAATTTCTTCTATTGTTCCGTTTGTTATTTAATGGTCATACCATACTAATATGTATGTCTTGTATGCTCTAATAGTTGACACCATTTTCATTAATGGCTGTATTTTGGATTCTATAGCTTGCTTTACCCATTCATCCAAGACAGCTTTAGCCTTTTGCTTACTACACTGATTCCATATTTCCTTAAGTTCTTCTTTGAGATAATAGGCAATCATTAGCGGACGGTTTAGGCTTAGAGCGTTCTCCAGTCTATTTCTGTGTGCATGATCAAAGATATCATTTCCATTTCTAAGCAACAACCAACGTGTTCCTTTGATTACTTTACGCTTGTTGACGTCCTTTTCCACATGCCATAACTTTCTTCTTAGCAAGTCCAGTTTTTCGTTCATAAGCTTGGTTACATGAAAGTGGTCTACTACAAGTGCCGCATTGGGAAGATGCTCACTTACAGCTCGAGTATATGCGGCAGAAAGGTCTGTACATACTGCTTGTATATGTTCTTTGTTATTGCCCAGACGTTCCCAGAAACCATCAAGGGCATTCTTTCCATTGCCATCATCGACATAGACAATATGACCATTATTCAAATCTACAACTATTGTCTTGTATACATGCCCCTTATGAGTGGCAAACTCATCAATGGAAATATGCCTTAAAGTAGAAAGGTCTGGGTTGGAGTAATTCGACTGCAGAAACTCCATATGTATATTAAGCACTACATCCCAAAATACCTGAAGAAACCATGATATGTCCTGGATTGTAGCAAAGCGAGACAGGTCAAGCACCATATTCGCAAAGGCTTTTGTGTACCGGCGTTTCCCTTTCGCAAAGTCGATGTTTTCTTGTTTGATACAGCCACAGTCGTGACATTGAATACGATGTACACGCATGTCTATATAGGTCTTGCTCAGACCTATGGGCACACTTACAAAGCGACGAATATGACTGCCGTTACGATTAATATTATGACTTCCACATACAGGACAACAAAGTTTTTCCTTTGGAGTTTGGATTTCTAAAACTAAGTTATTACCTTCGTAGCGCAGATTCTGACAATCTTGTTGGGAGACTCCTAAGGCGTTTTGCATTATGCTGGTATTCATGTTCTTGAGGTTTGGTCACTACAAAGATACATAATACCAGCTTTTTATATATAACTAATCAGAGATATCTATCCATTTAACGGAAGAACCTTTTTTATTAGATTGTTTCAAACTGTAAGATTATCAAAATGATATTTGCATTTTAACACACCCTCAAGGATTTCTATGCAATTTAAGTTTTACCGGACAGTAATAATTGTTATTGTTTAATCAGATGACTAAGTAAGGGATTATTTTTAATTCGTTCAATTTCTGAATCAACCAATGAGTGTATCTCTTGCTTTACCTTACGATAGTTGGCTTCAATAGTCTCTTTGAGATTATCGGAGCCATCCTCGTTTATGAAGTTCGCTATCACAGGTATAGGCAGGTAGGCTTTCATCTCAGCAGAAACCTTTGCACTATCCACCACAACCTCCGCATGGAAAATCTTTTGGTCGATTCGCTCATCAAAGTTATCGGACACTGCACCCACGAACATACCTTGTGTGAGGTTTGAAATCTTGCTTGCAGGGATAAGGCTATCCATTTGCGTGGAAATAGACGTAGACTTGTCGTTACGGTTGATAGTCATTGATTGTCGTTGCTGAAGAACCTTTCCAAACCGCTCAGAGAGTGTTTTGGCAGTTTCACCTACTACCTGCCCGGAGAACACGTTACCTACAGTGTTCTGTATTACTTTGCTCTCTTTGTCGCCATAATCACGGGTAAGTTGTGAGAAGTCCTGGAAGCCCAAGCACACTGCAACCTTGTTGCTTCGGGCTGTGGCGATAAGATTATCCAGTCCACGGAAATATATGGTAGGCAACTCGTCGATGATTACTGATGATTTGAGTTGCTTCTTCTTGTTGATGAGCTTCACAATACGGCTGTTGTACAGACCAAGTGCTGCTGAATAGATATTCTGTCGGTCAGGGTTGTTACCCACAACGAGGACTTTCGGCTCATTGGGGTTGTTGATGTCGAGCGAGAAATCATCACCCGTCATCACCCAATAAAGAGCTGGCGAAATCATGCGTGAAAGCGGTATCTTGGCACTGGCAATCTGTCCCTGCAACTGGTCCTGCGCTCCACCCTCCCAAGCGTCCATAAAAGGAGATAGGTAGTTGGCAAGCTCATCGTAGGAAGTGAGTATCGGAAATATCTGTGCGTAGGGACGGTTCAGGAACTCAATGGTATGAGGAAAGGTGCAATACTTCCCGTCCTCATAGATTTTCAGAAACCAGATGATGGCAGCCAGCAAGATAATCGGCGACTCCACGAAGAAGTCTCCCTGTTTCTGAATCCACGAGCGGTTGAGATTGAGCATGATCGTATAGGCACTCTCATAGGCATCCGATATATCCGTCATAAAGGCTGGATTGATGGGATTGCAGCGATGCGATTTCCTCGGATCGTCAAAGTTAATTACATAGAACTGTGGTTTTACCTTGTAGGCATCTAAATGATGAAGCAGGTGATTGTAAGCTATCTCTGAAAGGTCGGGAAATTTATAGTCGTAGATGTACATGGCAAAGCCTTTCTCTATCTGCTGCTTGATGTAGTTGTTCACGATAGCGTAGGACTTACCCGAACCCGGTGTTCCAAGTACCATTGAGGCACGGAACGGATTGACCACGTTAATCCAACCGTTGTTCCATTTCTTCTTATAGTAGAAGCGTGTAGGAAGATTGACGGAGTATTCATTTTCCATCAACCGAGTTTCCTGCATGAAACTCTCGTTCTCCGTATTGAATACATCATCCATCAGATTGTTTTTGAGCAATCGACTCATCCATACGCCACCCATCAGCAGACAGATATAGCCAATAGAAAGCGTAAATATATAGAGCAAAGCTGCCCCAACCTTGCCGATGGGTAGTACCAGCAGCCACCAATTGAGAAAGAAAAAGACGAAGCCTGAGAAAAGCACCGTCCAAATCTTTGGCCAAGTGATTTTCTCCTCTTTCACACCCTTTGTTCCCAAGCAGGAGAGGGCAAGGAAAACCACACAAAAGAGTTTTGTCCAGAGGATGGATGAGAACAATCCTGTGGTATGCTGGAAATTCATCAGTATCTTATCTACAATGCCGAACGTAAAGCCCCAGACATGAAATGCCTCGTAACAGAACCAATAACAGTTAACGAGGAGGAATATCACCGATATACCACGCATAAAGTCCATGACTTTACCCAATGCTCTTAAATCATCTTCTTGTGCCATAATTATATTGTTTTTATATTTGTTGTATTATCGTTATTTGAATTGCATTTGAATGTTATTCAAACATAGTTTGAAATACCTTACCTATCTTTTCCTCCGCCTGAGATTGACTTTGTTTTGCCTGCGGAGTTTACGCTGCCACGCCGCCTCCTTCCAATCATCGTTGCCCGTAGACAGGAAAGAACCATCTGCCATATCCTCGATAAGTTCATCGATAAGGTTATCCCCTTCTTCTGCATTGGATTGTAAAGGCTGGACAGTTGCTGATTGTTCCAAACGGACAGACGGATTGCCATACAGCGCTTCATCCAAGAATGGGTTATTTGTTGGATTGGAGAAATAGGTATTGAATACATTGGCGGCATATCCCTTACCTAATCGAGAACCATTGAGCGCAATGCCCTCCTTGTCGTCAATGAACGTGATGCCATAGATGCGCCCGCTTTCGTTCTTTCGGATAAACACACGCAAACTCTGTTCCTCCAATCGTTGCCGAAGTTCTTCCTCTGTCTTTGGAGAGGTACGCATTGTTTGTAACACCTTGTTCCTTATGATTGATCTCAATGGCTTGATAGCTTGTTTGGATTTCTGCATCTTGTTCTGTACGGCAGTATAGCCCACACCACGGCCAATGTCCGAGGCGTGGATAGGGCTGCTTACCTTGTCTCCCTTATCATCTGTTGGGACATAGACAAGTCCGTCATATTTCTTTCCCCGAAACTCTGTCTTCACTTCTTCCACTGCAAGATTGTAAGCGGAAAGAATGGCATTCAATTCACCCAAGGAACAGAAGCGATAATGCTTCAGTACCATGCGGAGGGCACTTGCCACCTGTTCCTTGATGTTTCCTCTGGTGATGTCAATCTTGGGCGTTTCTTCCACCGCTTTGTCAGCAACCTTTGAACTTGGGATAAGATCGTATTTCCTTTCCAAGGTATCAGTAATCTGCTTGCTCCTTCGCTTTTCAAACTTGTCGTTGATTTTCTTTCCTTCACCATCTATCCGAAGCGACACAATGTGTATATGCTCACGGGCGATGTCGTTGTGCTTGAAGACGATATAGGGTTGGTTACCATAGCCGAGTGCCTCCATATACTCCTTGGCTATCTGTGTGAGTTGCTCATCGGATAGTTTCTCGTCCGGGTGCGGATTGAGCGAACAGTGGAACACCGTTTTCTTGGTACGGCAGTTCTTCGGTATCAATGCCTCCATATCAGCAAGCACGTCCTCCATCGTATAACGTCCTTCCTTGCTCTGATACAATTCAGCGACAAGGAGAATGCTTGCTTCTCCTTTTTCCACCTTTTTGAAATTGTAGCCGAGTGCTCCTCCGAGGTTCTCCGTTGCTGAAATTTTTGCTATCATTTTTTTTACTAAATTCTCAATACTTCTTCTTTCTATAATCAATGGTTAGATTGATAGCCTGCTCTTGTAAGGCAATGATTTGAGCCGACAATTTCTCCAACTTCTCAAGCATAATCTGTGCAGTCTTTATGCTATGATAGCTGTTGATGGCACGCACGGTTTGGTTATACAGCACGCCAATCTTATGGATTTGTGCCGTTAGTTCGGAGAGTTTTCGGTAATATTCCACAGCGGATTTATCCACCGTTATTACCTTGAAATGCTCTCCAAGAATGCGAGCGCGTACGAAATCCGACTTAGTCTGCGCCCCTGAACGCTGAAACAAATCAATCGCTCGCTGCTGGTCTTTCGGGTTAGGCAACCGTACATGCCAGTTGTCCCAACGCGGCTTTTCTGCAGTTTTTCGTTCTGAACCGTATTCCGTGTCCTTATTCATGTCCATTCTGTTTTTTAATTACGACTTTGGAGTAATTTATCTCCCCTTCGGGGCAAGGGCCTTTGTGGTACAAACGGCGGTTTGTGTTACAAAGACACACCTTGCCAATATTAAGAGTAGATACGATTGAAGTATCCACCCTTTTGGGGTGTCTGCTTCGGGACGTTACCTCCATATATTATTCTCGCCTGCAAAGTTACGGCGGAT
Source organism: Prevotella sp. 20925_1_30 (assembly GCF_041433025.1). NCBI lineage: Bacteria > Pseudomonadati > Bacteroidota > Bacteroidia > Bacteroidales > Prevotellaceae > Prevotella > Prevotella sp. 20925_1_30. Next base: position 48,037 of record NZ_JAPWAR010000016.1, read on the forward strand.
TTTCAAATATCTCATTATCAATGATATTCACTCTTTTTCCTTGCATTTCCCTATACTTCACAGGTAGTTGAAACTTAGGATAAAACCTTGTTATTTTGCAAGCAAATTCAGTTGAAAGACAGCTTAAAATCCGTATGGGTGAAGAGTCAAAAAAGATGGTTTCAATCTCAAAAAGATTCAATCAATAATGGTTTGAACGACGGATGATTTTATGTCTTTGAGCTGAGTCAAAATTGAGCTGGGTCAAAACCAGACTTTTAGGTCGAGTAAAAAATATGGTTTCAACAACAAATATGACATGACTTGTCAGTCAAGACATAAATCAACTTATAACATAAGTAACAACCAACTATGAATATGGAAAAGAAAAAAAACAATCCCATCTATCTGGGCTTCGCCTCACAGAAAGGCGGAGTTGGTAAAAGCAGCCTTGCCGAAGTGCTGGCTTCCATACTATATTACGAGAAGAACATCTCCCTTGCCGTCGTGGATTGCGACGGTACGCAGGAATCTTTCTATAAACTCCGCGAACGCGACAGAGACCTCATCGAGTCCTCACCCGAACTGGGCAAGGAACTTCATGAACGCCTGTCGCGCTACGGCAAGAAATCGTATCATATCATCAGAAGCAAACCAGAAAGAGCCGTTTCCGATGTCATGAAATACTTTCGTAAAATGAAGACGGCGCCGCAACTGATTATCTTTGACTTTCCTGGTCATGCCCTTACCAGTGCCATGATGGATTTGTCCATTACGATGGACTACATCATCTCACCTATAGAAGCCGACCCACAGTCGCTGGCTTCGAGTTTTGCATACGCCAAGACAATCAGGGACTTGGGTGTCGGGTTTGAAGGCTCACGCATTCAGGACTTCTTCCTGCTTTGGAACAAAATCAACCGCAGTGCCAGTACCATGGTCATCGACCTGTTTAGTCAGAATGCTGAGGAACAGGGACTGCCGATTTTCGATACCCGTATCTACAACTCCGTCCGATTCAGCAGGGAATTAGCACAAGGGGGTGTCAAAGGTGTATTCCGCTGCTCCTACCTGCCCCCTGCACCTGCTCTCCGTCCTCAGACTGGAGTGGATGAGTGGGTAATGGAGGTCATGGAGAAACTCAACCTGAAAACTGAGAACGGCGTATGAAATCACTGAAAGAGCAACGTGAAAAGCTGCTTCAAGCGAAATTGGAGGAGATGGCAGATATTGGTGTCAAGAAGCGCACAGAGGAGAACACACCAGACTTTGACGACCCCATAGATTTGGATGATGATTCTGACTCTGTGGAAGAAGATGTAAGTGCCTCTCTTTCTAAAATTGACGAACAGGAGGAAATACCGGAAGAAACTTCGTTTAATGGCAACAATGCCAAAACAGCGCAGCTCTCGAAAAGAAAGAGAAATACCAGAACGAAGGATTCTTCCCCAGCAATGGACTTTCCTGAATACGAACAGCGATTTCTGACGGGTGTCCGCAATGGGCGCAATAAGTCGGGCTTCAGTATCCATACTGAGATACTCCAGATACTGCGTGATGTGCTGAACGACATCAGATCGGAGGCTTCCATCACGGGGTATATTGAGAATATCCTTCTCGATCATTTGAAAACGTATCAGGATTTGTTGAACCATACCGCCTCACAACGCAGGCGCGATAAAACCATAGACTTATGATAATCAATTTATTGTTAGGCGTATTGCTTTTGCTAGGTATAGCGTGGATAGCTCTCGGCATCGCATACTTTTGGAGGTTATTTCAAGATTTGGCAGCCCAATCAGGGAAGAATACACCAAAGCAGAAAGGAAACGGGCACAGCACAAGTCTCAATACATCCGTTTCCCAAGAGCAGATTGACAATGCACGTCACGTTTTGGTGGGTAGAAGCAAGCCTTTTCATTCCCACTCTATCTCCAAAGTTCCCGCTGTTTCCTCCTCTGAAAATCCAGATGAAAAACCTAATACTTTTGCAGAGAAAAACTCACCTGTACCCGAAGAAACAAAAGAAGCGGAAGGTACAGAAGAGGACAATGAAATGCAGGTTGACTATACAATGGACGAATCTGACGAAGACACTATCATCCGTGAGGAACTGCAAATCGCCGATGCAGTGATGCCGGAAATTTCACCGTCCGCTATTCTTGCACGGGAAGTAGTCCGTATTACCGGCTGGCACAAAAATGACGACACGCTTGATGAGGAAAACGAAGCCGAAGTGCTGGATACTCTGCAAAGCATACAGGGCACACAGCTCATGGACTATATCAAAGAGGCAACGCTCAAGCAGGAGAAAGGCCATCAAAAGCTCCTTGCTGCCATTCGCAAGGCGGAAGAAGCGGAATTAGAGGGAAATAATATAAACTCTTCTTCTGACTTTGAAACGAACTTAAACGTAGAGAGCAGCAATAGCGATACATCGGAAGATGACGAGCGTCCACTTTCATACTTTTTGTAAAACTTAGTGTTTTTGTTCATATTGTACAGTGTTCGAGGGGTGGCTCAAAAGTAAAACAATCAACCAATATCAGTCATACAATAAAACCGAGCCACCCCTTACCAACTCTACCCAAAAGAAAACAATTCATTTAACAACTTAAAATAAAAAGAACAATGAACAACAAAAAGAAAATCACAATGCTACTCCTGCTGACGGCTACCGCCATAGGAGCATACGCACAGGGCAACGGTATGGCAGGTATCAATGAAGCCACAAAGATGGTAACAAGCTATTTTGATCCTGGCACAAAGCTTATCTATGCTATCGGAGCCGTAGTAGGTCTGATAGGAGGCATTAAAGTGTATAACAAGTTTTCAAGTGGTGACCCCGATACGAGTAAGACCGCAGCCTCTTGGTTCGGTGCGTGTATCTTTCTCATCGTGGCTGCCACTATCTTGAGAAGTTTCTTCCTGTAAGGCGATGGCAGCATTTGAAATCAACAAGGGTGTAGGCCGGACGGTGGAGTTCAAGGGCTTGAAGGCACAGTATCTCTTCCTCTTTGCAGGAGGCTTGCTGGCAGTCTTTATTCTTGTGGTCATTCTCTATCTCTGTGGAGTCAGCCAAATTACCTGTCTTGTCATAGGTGTAGTGGGTGCCAGCCTTGTGGTATGGCAAACGTTCACCATGAACAGAAAGTACGGGCAATATGGGCTGATGAAAAAGGGAGCAGTGCGTATGCACCCGCGCTACCTTGTAAACCGCCGTACGGTCTGCCACCTTATCCGTAACCTTCAACCAAAGAAAGCGAAGAAATGAGAAACAATAGCAAGATAACAACCTTGGAATCGAAGTTCCCGCTGCTCTCCATAGAGCAGGGCTGTATGGTGAGCAAGGACGCTGATATCACAGTTGCATTCCGTGTGGAACTGCCCGAACTCTTTACCGTCACCTCTACAGAATACGAAGCAATGCACTCTGCCTGGCATAAGGCAATCAAGGTGCTACCCAATTACAGCATCGTACACAAGCAGGACTGGTTTATCAAGGAGGACTATCAAGGAAATCTCTCCGATGGCGGACTGAGTTTCCTTGCTCGCTCCTCCGAAAGGCACTTCAACGAACGTCCGTATCTCCACCACTCAGTCTATCTCTTCCTGACCAAGACCAACAAGCAGCGTATGGCACAGCAGAGCAACTTTTCCTCGCTCTGCCGTGGACATTTGCTTCCAAAAGAGATTACCAACAAGGATGAGGTGATGAAGTTCATGGAAGCAGTAGACCAGTTCGAGCGTATCATCAACGACACCGAGCAAATAAGGATTGTCCGCATGACAGAAGAAGAGTTGGTTGGCACAAATGAAAAAGGAGGACTACTCGACAGGTATTTCTCTTTATCTGAAGAAGGGCATGCGTCTTTGGAGGACATCCGTCTGGGCGCAGACCTTGTGCGTGTGGGCGACAATATGCTTTGTCTACACACACTCTCCGACACGGATGACCTGCCGACAACGGTCAGCACGGACAGCCGATATGAACGGCTATCCACCGACAGAAGTGACTGTCGTCTTTCCTTTGCCTCTCCCGTGGGCTTGATGCTGCCCTGCAATCATATCTATAACCAGTACCTCTTTATCGAGGACAGCGATGCCAATTTGGAACGTTTTGAGAAGCAGGCAAGGAACATGCACTCGCTGGCACGCTACAGCCGTAGCAACCAAATCAACGAGGAGTGGATACAGGAGTATCTCAATATTGCTCACTCACAGGGACTGACCTCTATCCGTGCCCACTTTAACGTACTGGCATGGAGTAGCGATAAGGAAGAACTTCGCCAGATCAAGAATGACGTGGGCTCTGCACTTGCTCTTATGGAATGCCACCCTCGCCACAACACCATTGATGCGGCAACGCTCTACTGGGCAGGTATTCCCGGCAATGCGGCAGACTTTCCCGCGGAAGAGTCATTCTATACTTTCATCGAGCCAGCCCTCTGCTTCTTTACAGCAGAGACGAACTACAAGGATTCACTCTCACCCTTCGGTATCAAGATGGCAGATCGCCTTTCAGGAAAGCCCGTTCACTTGGATATATCGGATTTACCGATGAAAAAGGGAGTCATCACCAACCGTAACAAGTTTATCTTGGGTCCTTCGGGTAGTGGCAAGTCTTTCTTCACCAACCACATGGTACGCCAGTATTACGAACAGGGGGCGCACGTCCTCTTGGTTGATACGGGTAACTCATATCAAGGCTTGTGTGAACTTATCCACCGCAAGACCAAGGGCGAGGACGGTGTGTATTTCACCTATACCAATGAAAGTCCTATATCCTTCAACCCTTTCTATACGGATGATTACTTCTTCGATGTAGAGAAAAGGGAGAGTATCTGTACGCTGCTGCTTACACTTTGGAAGAGTGCAGATGAGCATATCACAAAGACCGAGGCAGGCGAACTTGGTTCTGCCGTAAACTCCTATATCGAGTTGATATGTGCAGACCATAGCGTTACACCCTGTTTTAATACCTTCTATGAGTATCTGCGGGATGTGTACCGAAAGGATATGGAAAAGCGAGACATCAAGGTAACGCTCTCGGACTTCAATATTAACAACCTCTTAACGACACTCAAGCAATATTATCGTGGTGGTCGTTACGACTTCCTTTTGAACTCGGACAAGAACATCGACCTGCTAAGTAAACGCTTCATCGTCTTTGAAATTGACCAAGTGAAGGACAACAAAGACCTTTTCCCTGTGGTAACGATTATCATCATGGAAGCCTTCATCAACAAGATGCGCCGATTAAAGGGTATCCGCAAGATGATACTCATTGAGGAAGCGTGGAAAGCGATTGCTTCGGCAAACATGGCAGATTACATCAAGTATCTTTATAAGACGGTGAGAAAGTATTTCGGGGAAGCCATTGTCGTAACGCAGGAGGTGGACGATATCATCCAGTCGCCCATTGTCAAGGAAAGTATCATCAATAACTCTGACTGCAAGATACTGCTCGACCAGCGCAAGTACATGACCAAGTTCGATGGTATACAGGCGATGCTCGGCTTGTCTGAAAAGGAAAAGAGCCAGATACTCTCCATCAACCAGAACAACGACCCAAATCGACTCTACAAGGAGGTGTGGATAGGCTTGGGCGGTATGCAGAGTGCCGTCTATGCCACGGAGGTAAGCATGGAGGAATATCTCACCTACACCACGGAGGAAACCGAGAAGGTGGAGGTGATGAACAGGGCGGCACAGCTTGGTGGTGATATTGAAACGGCTATCCGTCAGCTTGCCATAGAGAAAAGAAACAATAAAAAGAAATAAGTACAAACCATCAAAACTATAGTAACAATGAAAAAGTACATTTTCATGGCTCTCTTAGGATTGAGCCTTTCTGTTCCCAAAGCCCACGCACAGTGGGTAGTAACCGACCCTGGCAATTTTGCCGGCAACATCGTCAATTCGGTCAAGGAGATAGCCACCGCCTCCAAGACGGTGAAGAATACCCTTGACGGGTTCAAGGAGGTGGAGAAGCTTTACAACGACACCAAGAAGTATTACGATGCCCTGAAGAAGGTGAACAACTTGATTGGTGATGCCTATAAGGTCAAGGAGTGCATCCTGATGGTGGGCGATATCTCGGAGATTTACGTCACCTCGTATAAGAAGATGCTCTCGGACAAGAACTTCCGTCCTTCAGAACTTGCTGCGATGGCTTCGGGATATGCCAAGCTCTTGGAGCAGAGTGGTGAGAGTCTCAAGGAACTAAAGTCCATCGTCAAGAGTAACGTCTTCTCGATGAACGACCACGAGCGAATGCAGGCAATAGACCGTATTTATACCACGCTTAGGGAAAATCGCTCGCTCGTGTCATACTACACAAGGAAAAACATCTCCGTAAGCTATGTGCGTGCAAGGGAGAAGAACAACCTTGCCTCTGTTAAGGCGCTCTATGGTAATACGGCAAGCAGGTATTGGTAAATCCACAGACAAAAAAGAACTTGAAAGAACTTTCATAAAACACTTTTGCTTATGGATTTTGCCAGTTTACATGAGCTGCTACGCTCAACCTATGACGAGATGATGCCGCTCTGTGCCCAGATGACGGGCATTGCCAAAGGCATTGCAGGATTGGGTGCACTCTTTTATATTGCCCTTCGGGTATGGGCTTCCATTGCCCGTGCCGAGGCGATAGACGTCTTTCCGCTTCTCCGCCCCTTCGTGCTGGGCTTTTGTATCATGTTCTTCCCGACAGTTGTACTGGGTACGATGAATGCCGTTCTCTCGCCCGTAGTGCAGGGAACGGAGATGATGGTACATCAGCAGGAGGGGAATCTTGCAGAACTTACAGCCAAGCGGGACAAGTTGCAAGAGGAAGCCTACCTTAGGAATCCTGAAACAGCCTACCTTGTCTCCAACGAGAAGTTCGATGAGAAGATAGAGGAAATGGGCATCATCGGACCTGAAGATGCCGTGACGATAGCAGGTATGTATGCCGAGCGTGCTGCCTATCAGACCAAGCAGTGGATCATGAAGATGGTACACGACCTTTTAGAACTTCTGTTCCATGCTGCAGGACTTATCATCGACACACTACGCACCTTCATACTCATCGTTCTTGCCATTCTCGGTCCGATAGTCTTCGGCATTGCCGTATGGGACGGTCTTGCAGGCTCACTTACGGCATGGTTCTCACGCTATATCTCTGTCTACCTGTGGCTGCCTGTCAGCTCTATTCTTACGGCACTGCTTACAAAAATACAAGTGTTGATGATAGAGAAGGATATTGAAGCGCTCAGTGACCCTAACTACCTGCCTGATTCGGGGACGTGGTACTACATCGTCTTCTTCCTCATCGGTATTGTAGGCTACTTCTGTGTACCTACTGTGGCAGGCTGGATTATCGAAGCTGGAGGCGGTATCGGCTCATACGGTCGTAATGTCAACCAGACAGCACAGCATGGTGCGCAAGGCGCATATACCGGTGGCAAGGCTGCTATGGCTGGCGCAGGTGCTGCTGTGGGAAATGTCGGTGGACGTATCAAGGGTGCACTGCTCAAAGGAAAATAATCAATCAAAAAAAGAAGAAAAAAATGGAATTCAAATCACTTGGTAATATCGAGAGCTCGTTCAAACAGATACGGCTCTATGCCTTTGTCTTTGCCATCGTCTGCGTGGCGGTAAGCGGTTATGCCGTCTATGCCTCATATAGCTTCGCAAAGGAGCAGAGGGAGAAAATCTATGTGCTTGATCAGGGTAAGTCACTCATGCTTGCCCTCAGTCAGGATGCAAGTCGTAATCGTCCCGTAGAGGCAAGAGAACATGTGCGTCGTTTCCATGAGCTGTTCTTCACCATTGCACCAGACAAGGATGCTATTGAGAAGAACATGGAACGTGCCTTTGTGCTGTGTGACAAGTCGGCCTTCAACTATTACAAAGACTTGGCAGAGAAGGGCTATTATAATCGTGCCATATCGGGTAATGTCAATCAGCGCATAGAGGTGGACTCTATCCACTGTAACTTTAATACTTACCCTTATGCGGTAACAACCTATGCACGGGAGTTTATCGTCCGTCAGAGTAACGTTACAGAGCGCAGTCTTATTACGACCTGCACGCTGCAGAACTCAGTTCGTTCTGATAACAACCCACAAGGTTTCCTAATGGAGAACTTCCTCGTTAAGGAGAACAGGGACATACAGACTTATAAACGATAAGGCTATGGCAAGGAAAAGAAACTTTTTACTCTCACGTCAATATCTGCGCTTTCACCTATGGCTTCGACATCGGTGTGAACGGCTCACGATAAGGCAGAGAAAGGAAATCGTCTATGGATTGAGCTTCATCTATCTGCTGTGCTCGCTTTGGATGATAGCACAGTTTTTCCTTCCTCCAAAGGAGGAGAAACTACCCATCCCCACGGGAAAGCTGACGGACAGTCCGATACAGACGGACAGTACTTTACAAGAGTTACACGGTAATTTTTACCTACAACATCATCAAACAATCAAAGAAAATGGATAATAAACAGAAAGAACAAATGAAGAAAGCCTTAGTCTTCGGAGGACTGGGACTGCTGTTTGCCCTCTCGATGTGGTTTATCTTCGCACCTTCGGGCAAGGATAAGACCGCTGCGGAGCAGGGACTCAATGACAGCATCCCGCAGGCAACGACGGAAAAGCTCACCGAAAACAAGCTCAAAGCCTACGAATTGGGCGACAAGGCACACGAGGAAGAACAGACCCGCGAGGAGATGGGCAGACTATCGGACTATTTCGCACAGAACACTGCTCCATCAGAGGAGCAGCGTGCAGAGACAGCTGCTTCTACGGCAAAGATAGAAAGCTCCATGCATCGCTATGAGGAGAACAATCGGCTCTTGAACTCTTTTTACGCTTCCGACCCACACGAGCAGGAGAGTGAAGCCTTGCGCTCGGAGATAGATAACCTTAAAAAGGAACTCTCTGCCAAAGACAGCAGGGAGGATAATGAAGAGAAACGACAGCTTGCCTTGATGGAAAAGAGCTATCAGATGGCAGCAAAGTATCTCCCTAAAGCATCAACTCCACCTACCTTCAATAATGGTCTGACGGCTGGAAAGGAGAAGACTGAAGGAGCAGAAGGTGGTTATGAAGCCGCTAAAGGCAAGATCATGCAGAATGAAAAGCCTGCAATGGAAGTTCTGCCGGAGCGTAGGCAGATAGTATCTTCACTTGATCAGCCTATGAGCGATGTGTACTTTATGGAGGAATACGGCAAGAAAGCTCGTAATATGGGTTTTCATTCGCTCACAAGCACGGCTGTACCTACAATGCGCAATACACTGAAAGTTGTAGTGGACAGGACTACTGTTCTCAAGGAGGGCGACAATGTTGTGCTCCGTCTGCTTGAAAGTGCCAAGGTAGAGGGGTTGCACATTCCACGACAGAGCCGACTCATAGCCGTTGCTAAGATTGAGGGTAACCGTATGCACCTGCTTGTCAAAAGCATTGAGGTGGACGGACATATCATAGCCGTCAAACTCTCGGCATACGACACAGATGGGCAGGAGGGTGTGTATATACCTGGTTCGGAGGACATCAATGCGCTTAAGGAAGTTGGGGCGAACATCGGCGGTTCAATGGGAACATCTTTTACCTTCGCTTCCTCTGCCAAGGACCAGATTATCTCCGAGGCTGCCCGTGGGGTAATGCAGGGTGCAAGTCAGCTGCTTCAGAAGAAACTTCGCACCATCAAGGTAACGCTCAAGGGTGGCTACCGCCTTTTCTTGGTTCAGTCTAAATAAAACAATCCAAAATGATAAGTAAAAAATAACATCAAATCAAAAGGAACAATGAAGAAAATTATTTTATCAATGGCTATGCTTACCATGGTGGGAGCAACAGCCACAGCACAGGAAAACAATGATGGTCTGACACCAAGCCGTCCGCTTACTTCGGGAGAGCTCTTTCAAGGTATGAGCCGTGCCATACCAACGGGACGTGTCGTACTGCCGTATGGTCTGGACGTTACCTTTGACAAGACCGTGCATCTTATCTTTCCTTCTGCTATTCGTTATGTAGACTTAGGTTCGCAGAACATCATCGCGGGGAAGGCGGAGGATGCAGAGAACGTACTGCGTGTAAAGGCTTCGGTGAAGGACTTTGAGACGGAGACTAACATGAGTGTCATCTGTGAGGACGGCTCTTTCTATGCTTTCAACGTCAAGTATGCCGATGAGCCGGAGAAGTTAAGCATCGAGATGAAAGACTTTCTCTCTACGACGGAAGGTAGACTGCCAAGCAATCGCTCTGACATTTACTTTAAGGAACTTGGTAACGAGTCGCCCGTATTAGTAAAGCTGATGATGCAGACTATCTATCAGAATGACAGACGCAGCATTAAGCATATCGGTGCACAGCAGTTCGGCATGAAGTTCCTGCTTCGTGGCTTGTACGCCCATAACGGCTTGCTGTATTTCCACACTCGAATGGAAAACGGTACAAACATGCCGTACTCGGTGGATTTTATCACCTTTAAGGTAGTTGATAAGAAGATGGCAAAGCGTACCGCCATACAAGAACAGGTATTGCAGCCGCTTCGTGCCTATCATCAGGTAATGCAGGTGCGTGGCATGGGCAGTGAACACACTGTGTTTGCACTCGAGCAGTTTTCTCTTGCAGAAGACAAGCAGCTTGAAGTGACGCTCAATGAGAGAAATGGCGGTCGTATGCTGACCTTTTATGTAACGGCAGAAGACCTGCAGTTGGCAAAGAAGATTGATAACCTCAAACTGAAATGGTAATGAAGAAGAACAATATCATTCTGACAGTATGCGTTGCGGTGGCTATGGCTTTCAGTCTGCCATCGCAGGCACAGCGACTGATACCCAAGCAAAGGGGAATAGAAATCGTGGGGAGTGTTCCGTTTATTAAGGGTGAAAAGTTCCTTGCAACTGACAATTTTGGCATGGGAGTATCACTCACCCGATATCTGAGGCGTGAGAACTATACCTTTGTTATGGCAGAGTATGAACAGCAGAATATGCCGTACAGAAGTTATAACATAAAACTCAAAGATGCGCTCTTACAGGTGGGCTATATGCACCCTGTTCTCTCCGACAGGGGTAAGAACGTGTTTCTTTATGGTGGCATATCCGCTTTGGGTGGCTATGAGCAACTGAACAAGGACAAAAAGCTGCTGCCCGATGGGGCGACACTGCTCGACCGCTCTCGCTTTGTCTATGGCGGTGCCGTACATGGCTCGGTAGAAGTGTTCCTAACGGACAGGGTTCTCTTTCTTGTAAAAGCACAGGGACGTTTCCTATTTGGAACAGACGTACATCGTTTCCGTCCGGCTGTTTCAGTGGGACTAAGGTTTAACTTTTAAGTAGAAGAAAAATGAAGAAAATATTGAATACGATTTGGGTAATGGGTGTGCTGACCCTTGCCGTGTTTTGCCTATCTGCTTGTGATAGGGATTTGGATGTTCAGCAGTCTTATCCGTTTACAGTGGAAACAATGCCCGTTCAGAAGGACATCATAAGAGGACAGACGGCTGAGATACGCTGCACACTCAAACGAGGCGGTGAGTTTGCCGACACTCGCTATACGATACGTTATTTCCAGTCTGACGGCAAGGGCTTGCTAAAAAATGACAACGGCACTGTCTTTAAGCCGAACGACCGCTATCCGCTAACAAAAGATGTGTTCCGCCTGTATTACACTTCTCTGTCCACCGACCGCCAGACGATTGATGTATATGTAGAGGATAGTTTCGGCAGGGTTCAGCAGCTGACCTTTAGTTTCAACAACGAGCGAGAAGAGGGCAAGGACAAGCCCGCATCTTCTCGCCACTAAGAACGTAATTGATGCGAACGATAAATTCTTTCATTTTACTTTGTGTATTCTGCCTGTTCTGTCAGCCGACCCTTGCCCAGCGCAGGGTGCGGTTGGCAGACTTGCCACCTTTTGAGCGTGCAGTAGTCGTAGTAAAATACTTTGAGGGTATGCACGGCTGGAAGAATTATCCGTATGTTGGATATGGGCATCAGCTGCAACCAGGAGAGCATTTTACGGCAGATATGACGGAACGGCAAGCGGACTCCCTGCTCCGTGCCGACCTTTGGAAATGCTTTGAACACTTCAAAGGGTATGGGAAGGATGCCCTGCTACTCACCTTGCTTGCCTATAACGTGGGTGTAGGGCGTCTGCTGGGTTATGGCAAGCATCCCAAAAGCCGACTGCTGCGAAAAATAGAGGCTGGGGATAGGAACTTCTATCGGGAGTATGTTTCGTTCTGCAGATACAAGGGAAAAGTTTTGAAAGGGTTAGTTAAACGTAGACAGGTTGAGTTTGCCCTGTTTTATATACCTTTAGCTTATGATTGATATTTTGTTGAGGAATAATAGAAAATTATTTTCTTTTATCGTATCTTTCCTCTAAAGAAAAACGCATTTTCTTTATTCCCACTGGCTTATAAATCAAAGTTTTTCAGTAACTTTGGTTAGAAAAGCGACAACCCTTTGTAGAAGGGTGTTCCGCACAATAGGCTGGTGTTCGGGTAACGATTTGGAAATCGTTCTGTTTGCTATGCTTTGCCTTGTCTTGCTTAGAGGTTTGCTCTTTGCTACAAAAGTACATAAAAACTCTAATTCCCAAAAATTCCCATCATCATTTGTTGGTGTTTTAACGCAATATTAAGAAAAAAGGGTGATAAAAATTTGGAAGCAGCATGAATATTGATTATATTTGTAAGCGAATACAAACTAAAACAATTTATTATGAAGAATTATCTAAAATTTTTACCGGTAGTACTCTTTATTCTGAGTGGGTGTAGTGACAAAATGGATGAAGTAGATACCGTTATAGATAATGGTCATAAATCTTATATCTCTTTGTCTGAACAAGAGTACAATAGTATTGCCTATCCTGATAAGAAAGACTTATCGGATGAGGAGGTTGAAAGCATTGCGAAATCATACATCGGAAGTATTAAGGGATCTAATACAAGGTCTGCCTTAAATTCTTTATCAAATGTGCAAAAAGAAAAAATTAGTTTATCCTTGACTACAAAACAGCACGAAAAAGGTGAAGAAATATACTTTACAAAATTAAAATGGGTTGACCATCAAGCCAAGAAGCCTATTAGTATGATTGTAAGTTCAGATTGCCGTTTCCCTTATGTTATTGCCTTTTCTGAGGAAGGAGATTTCTTTTCACCAAACGAAACAGCAGATTTGATGATAAAAAATGCAATGAACATAGCCTTGCAAGAGATTGCCGTAATTAAGCAATGCGAAGATTCTCTTCGTGAAAAAACAAAAGCTTATGTCAATATGCAAATTAGGAAGAAGGGAATGAAACATGTAGAATACCTTGTAAACAATACTCCTGTAACACGTAGTTCTGCCACAGACAATCCCTCTGGGCAATTATATAAAATAGTTGAGCCTATGCTAAAAACAAAATGGGATCAGACAAGTCCTTATAATCTTTATGTGCCTAAATGTCCCCCAGAATATGATTTTGGCTATGGTTATGACGGACGCCATCCTGCAGGGTGTACAATTATTGCTTGGGCACAAGTCTTGGCGTATTTACAACCGAATATCAATGACATTACAACTCCTGAAGGACAGAAATTTTATTGGGGTAATTTAGGAAGTTATTCTCCGAATTTTTGGGGATACCATGAGCTTACTGAGGAAGATAAAAGGTTAGCCTCTTTAATAAAGAATCTTGCAGATGGAAGCGGCACAAAATTTACAAGTGAAGGAGGTTCTGTTTCTGTAGATGCAGTTGCAAATTATGTAAAAAAATGGAATGTCCATATTGATGGAAAAAACTCTTGTACTTTCCAAAACATGGCAAACTCTTTAAATTCAAGAAGACCAGTTATATGTAGAGGAACTGCAAGAGCCATCAGAGGAACAAGAGCAACAAGAGCATTTACCAATGGTTCACATGCTTGGGTTGTTGATGGTTATCAAATTCGCGTTCGTCCCTCTAATGTGGCTCCTTCACCAAAACAACCTCGCAGGATCTTAAAGAGGTACAATGTTTATTGCCATGCTAATATGGGATGGGGAGGAAATTCTGATGGTTGGTATTTATATCGTTATGACGGAAGTATTGACTTCGATTGTGGAGGAGATTTGTACGATATAAATTTGGCATGTTATCCAAATGCTCGTTTAAACTAACATCTTTTGGCAATCTCGCTATTCAAACGAGATTGCCTTTTCTTTAAATACTTATAGAATATGCGTTTAAAATTGAACAATACAATATATATAGTTTGCGCTATATTTTTGTTTTTTCTTAGCTCATGTATGCAAAATGAGATAGAGTTAAAAGAAAAAGATGAGGAAAAAATAGTAACTTCCTATGAGAGAAATATCAATGATGCAGAAACAGAACTCAATGAAATTCTTTTAGGCAAAACAACTCGTGTAAACTCTATTGCTCCAAAAAATCCCATCCTGAAAAATAAATTTACCCTCAAAGTAGATGGCACTTCTATAGATACAAGAGTTGGAGGAATGACAAGGTCAGATGTTGATAATTCAACAAATATACATATTTTCAATTTTCAAGGTGGTGGATATGCTATAATGAGCGGAGATACAAGGGTTACTCCAATGTTAGTGCTTACAGATAAAGGAGAAATCCCTCAAGATGGTGTCATAGACAATCCTAATATTGTACCATTTTTGGCAAATATGGAAGTCCAAATCATTAAGGAGATTGATGAGTTTAACGAAAATAACAGAATCAATGAAAACGATGAAATTTCTGTTGTATATGGAAAATGGGAAAAAACTTTTTCCGAAATGAAAGAAGGATATTGTCCTGTTGAGTGGGGGCAGGGAAGTCCTTACAATCAATTTTGCCCATTAACGGATGGAAAATTATCCAGCACAGGCTGCGTACCAACGGCTGTTGCACAATTATTATCCGTTTATAAATTTCCCAAACGATACAACGGTTATGATTTTGATTGGGAGATTATGAATCGTTATGTAAAGACTTGGAATCCATATCCTCCTGCAATCCCTTATATAGCAAGGATTATGCAACAATTAGGTTTACGACAAAATTTAGATGTTACTTATGCCAAATACCCAGAAAATGAAACTGATGAAAATAAAGGGAGTTCCGCTTCTACTGATAACATCCCGAGAACTCTTAAGAATTTAGGGTTTTCATCTGGAGGAATAAAAAAAGATTACAATGAAACAGACATTGTCAATGAATTAAGGAAAGGATACTATGTATTAGTAAGTGGTTATGCAAAGGAAACGAAACACAAAAAGAAATTTTTAGGCATTACTATAAAGACTTGGTATTCATACTCAGGTGGGCATTGTTGGTTGGTTCACGGATTATTAGAAATGAGCCGTTCTGTCTTCCGCATAAAAAATGGGCAAACCATAGGTTCTTATATACAACGAAAGTATTATTTGTTGTGTAATATGGGATGGAATGGCTTGGATAGTGGTTATTATTATAGCGGTGCTTTTAATACAGATAAAGGTCCTGAGACAGATTTTGAAAAAACAAGAAGCAATAGTAAGGAAGATGGTAATTTTCGATATAAACTATCTGCTATCACAGAAATACGGAAATAAATAATGAATACGAGAGGGCTTTTTTGCTTTGAAGCCCCCTCGTTGTATTTACCCAATGTTCCCACAAGATATGGCTTTGGTAAAATATTTTTTCTTTTATAATCGAATTTTTCTGTTCATTTTGCAAAACATAGATTTCTGTTCGATTTTTTTCTCCCATTTTTCCTTGAACCACGTGGCAATCGGCACTTTGTCCACGAGCAGGTCAAGTACGGTCTT